>NZ_JBHYXZ010000062.1:0-13013 GCF_042752395.1 Actinosynnema sp. NPDC059335
CCGAAAATTCGCCGTCGCCCACGGCGACCCCGCCCCGCCGGGGGGTGCGGTCGGCGGGGTGGTCGCGGCGGACGGTGGCGCGGTCGCCGTCGTGGCGGTACCGCTCCCCCGCCACCACGACCACGCTGCGCTCGCCCCGCCGTGCCGCGTGGGCGGCGACGGCGTCACCCACGCCGCCCGCGTCGGCCAGCACCAGCCACGCGCGCCGGACGCCGTCCGCGACCGCGGGCGCGGTCGACCGCCGCCACACCAGGCGGTGCGGCAGGGCCTCGTCGGCGAACTCCTCCGAACCGTCCGCCCGTTCCTCGGCCGCGGGGACCGGGCCGCCGCGCCGGCGGGGCGGTCGCCGGCTCGGCGTCGGGTCGAAGGCGTAGGTGGGCACGGGCACCCTGGTCCGGGTGTAGTCGGCGTCGAACCCCGCCCAGTCGATGTCGCCGCCGCGGGTGTGCAGCAGCGCCACGCCCGCCAGCAGGCTCTGCCAGTCGTCCCGACCCGGCCGCAGGCTCGGCACCAGCACGGCCTCGTCCTCGGCGGGCAGCATGTCGTTGACCAGCCCCAGCAGGGTCGCGGTCGGGCCGACCTCGACGAACGCCCGGTGACCCAGGGCGCGCAGGGTGGCCACACCGGTGGCGAACCGGACGGGCTGCCGGGCGTGGCGGCACCAGTAGTCGGCGTCGGGCGCCTGGTCCCACGGCCACAGCTCGCCGGTCACGTTGGACACCAGCGGGATCACCGGCGGGCTGAAGGTGATCCGTTCCGCCGCCGCGCGCAGCTCGTCCAGGATCGGCTCCACCAGCGGCGAGTGCGAGGCGGTGGTGATGTGCAGGCGCTTGGCGCGGATGCCGCGCGCGGTGAACGCCGCGCACACCGCGTCGACCAGCTCGCCGTCACCGGAGATCGTGGTGGCGGTCGGGCCGTTGACCGCGGCGACGGAGATCCGGCCCGGGTGGGCGGCCAGCTCCTCGGCCACGACCAGTTCGGGCGCCGCGACGGAGGCCATGGCGCCGGTCCCGGACAGCGTCTGCATCAGCCGGGAGCGGACGACGGTCAGCGCCAGCCCGTCCTCCAGGCTCATCGCGCCGGCGACGCAGGCGGCCACGTACTCGCCGAAGCTGTGCCCCAGCACCGCCGCCGGCCGCACGCCCCACGACTGCCACAGCCGGGCCAGGGCGTACTCGACGGCGAACACCGCGGGCTGGGCGTAGGCGGTCCGGTTGATCAGGTCGCGGTCGCCGCCGTCGGGGTAGAGCACCGACAGCAGCGGCCGCTCCAGCATCGGGCGCAACACCGCGTCGCACTCGTCCACCGCGGCGCGGAAGGTCGGCTGCGTCTCGTAGAGGCCGCGGGCCATGTCGACCCGCTGCACGCCCTGCCCGGTGAACAGGAAGACCACCTCGCCGGCCGAGCCGGCCCGGCCGACGGCCACCCCGTCGGCCACGACGCCCTCGGCGAACGCGGCCAGCCGCTCGGCGACCTCGCCCGCCGTGCCGCCGGTGACGGCCAGCCGGTGGGCGAAGGCGGACCGGCCGGTGTTGGCGGAGTAGCACAGGTCGGCCACCGGTTCCGCGGCGGTGGCGAACCGGTCGCGGTAGCGGGCCGCCAGGGCCGTCAGCGCGGTCGGCGACTTGGCCGACAGCGCCAGCACCGACCGCGGCCTGCGGTCGTCGGCCTCGGCCGGCGCGGCCCGTTCGGGCGCCTGCTGGAGGATCACGTGCGCGTTGGTGCCGCTGAACCCGAAGCTGCTCACGCCCGCGGTGCGCGGGCCTCCCGTCTCCGGCCACGGGGTCAACGCGGTCGGCACGGTGAACGTGGTGCCCGCGAAGGAGATGTTGGGGTTGAGCCGGCGGAAGTGGACGTTGCCCGGGATGGCACCCTTGTGCAGCGCCAGCACCACCTTGATCAGCCCGGCGATGCCCGCGGCGGCCTCGGCGTGGCCGATGTTGGTCTTGGACGAGCCCAGGTGCAGCGGCGGGCCCGCCGGCCGGCCGTAGACCTCGGCCAGCGCCTCGACCTCGATCGGGTCGCCGAGCCGCGTGCCGGTGCCGTGCGCCTCGACGAACGTCACCTCGTCCGGTCCGACACCGGCCGCGGCCAACGCCTGGCGCAGCACCTCGCGCTGCGCCGAGCCGTTGGGCGCGGTGACGCCGGCGCTGCGACCGTCCTGGTTCACCGCCGCGCCGCGGATCACCGCCAGGACCCGGTCGCCGTCGCGCTCGGCGTCGGACAGCCGCTTGAGCACGACCGCGCCGCAGCCCTCGCTGCGCACGTAGCCGTTGGCGGAGGCGTCGAACGCCTTGCACCGGCCGTCCACCGACACCATGCGGCCGAACTGCGAGAACGACACGCTCGGCAGCGGGGACAGCACCACGTTGACCCCGCCCGCCACGGCGAGGTCGGACTCGCCCAGGCGCAGGCTCTGGCACGCCTGGTGCACGGCCACCAGCGCCGAGGAGCACGCGGTGTCGATCGCCATGCTGGGCCCGCGCAGGTCCAGTGTGTAGGACACCCGGCCGGTCACGACGCTGTGCGCGACCCCGGTGCCCGCGTGGGCGGAGAAGTCGACCGGGTCGAGCAGGTGCTCGGTGGCGTAGTCGAAGCTGGACACGCCCATGAACACGCCGGTGCGGGAGCCCGCCAGGCGGGTCGGCGCGCGGCCGGAGTCCTCCAGCGCCTCCCACACCACCTCCAGGGTGAGCCGCTGCTGCGGGTCCATGGCCAGCGCCTCGCGCCGGGAGATCCCGAAGAAGTCGTGGTCGAACGCGTCCACCCGGTCCAGGAAGCCGCCGCTGCGGGTGCTCACCTTGCCCGGCCTCGGCTCGGCGCTGAAGAACGCGTCGACGTCCCACCGGTCGGGCGGGATCTCCCGCACCGCGTCGGTGCCCGAGGCCAGCAGGTCCCAGTAGCTGTCGCCGTCGACCGCGCCACCGGGGAACCGGCACCCCAGGCCGACGACGGCGATCGGCTCGGTGCGGGCGCGCTCGTGCGCTTCGAGGTCGCGCCGCAGCCGCTGCATGGTGGTGTAGGCGCGCCTGAGGGTGGCGGCGGTGTCCTCCGGGGCTGTCATGCGTGCCGTCCTTCGTCGATCTGCTCGGCCGTGGCCAGCAGGAGTTCCTCCAACTCGCGGACCGACAGGTCGTCCAGCCCGTCGGTGTCGTCCTCGGCCGCCGCGTCCGCCGGCGGCGCCTCCAGGGCGACCCCCATCCGCTCGGCCAGGAACGGCACCAGCGCGTCGATGGTCGGGTAGCGCCAGGTCACGGTGGCGGGCAGCTCGACCCGCAGCGAGGTCTCCAGCCGCTTGCGCAGCTCCAGCGACAGCAGCGAGTCGAACCCCATGGCGTTCAGCGGCGCGGACCGGTCCACCAGGTCCGGGTCCAGGCGCAGCACCCGCGCGGCCTCCTCCTGGCAGTGCCGGGCCAGGATCGCGTGCCGCCGGCGGCCCGGTTCGACCGCCAGCATCCGGTCGTGGACCTCGCCGCGCGGCCGGCGGCCGGTCGCCGGCGCGCCGTCCGAGACGAGCCGGGCCAGCAGCGGGGGCAGCAGGCCGCGGTCGGCGGCCTCGCGCGCCGCGACCCGATCGAGCGGCAGCACGCACGCCTGCGGCAGGTCCGACCGCAGCAGCCGGTCCAGGGCGGCGACGCCGTGCGCCGGGGTGATGCCCCTGACGCCGCGGGCCTCCAGCGCGCCGCCCCGGTCGGGTCGGGCGGCCAGGCCCGCTCCCGACCAGGCTCCCCAGTCGACGCTGAGCGCGGGCAGCCCGAGGGCGGCCCGGTGCTGGGCCAGGCCGTCGAGGAAGGCGTTGGCCGCGGCGTAGTTGCCCTGGCCCGCCGAGCCCAGCAGCGCCGCGGCGGACGAGTACAGCACGAAGAAGTCCAGGTCCAGGTCCGCGGTGGCCCGGTGCAGGTGCCACGCGGCGACGGCCTTGGGTTCGGCGACGGTCCGCAGGCGGTCGGCGTCCAGCCGCAGCAGCACGCCGTCGTCCAGGACGCCCGCCGCGTGCACGACCCCGGCCAGTGGCGCCGGCAGGTCGGCCAGCAGCGCGGCCACGTCCTCGGCCCGGGACACGTCGGCCCGGCGCACCAGGACGTCGGCCCCGCGCTCGCGCAGCTCGCCGACGACCGACTCCGCCCGGTCCCCCGGTCCGCCGCGGCCCGCCAGCACCAGGTGCCGCGCGCCCTGGTCGACCAGGTGGCGGGCGGTCTCCAGGCCGAGCGCGCCCAGGCCGCCGGTGATCAGGTACGTCGCGTCGGGCCGGACGGTGCCGCCGGCCCGGACCGCGACCCGCGCCGGCGGCCGCTCGTCGGGGCGCAGCACGACCTTGCCGATGTGCCGCGCCCGCGCCATGTGCCCGAACGCGTCCTCGGCGCGGGAGTACGGGAACTCGGTCACCGGCAGCGCGTGGAACTCGTCGGCCGCGAAGCCCGCGGAGATCCGGTCGAGCAGCCGGGCGACCAGCGCGGGCTGCTCGGCCAGGGAGTGCTCCAGGTCCACCGCGAACAGCGACCGGTTGTGCTTGAGGGAGCCCAACCCCAGGTGGCTGTTGTCGTAGACGTCGCGCTTGCCGATCTCCACGAACCGCCCGCCGGGCGCCAAGAGGTCCAGGCTGCGCGCCAGGGCCTGCCCCGCCAGCGAGTTGAGCACCACGTCCACGCCGCGCCCGCCGGTCAGCTCGCGCACCTCGTCGGCGAAGCGCAGCGAACGCGAGTCCATGACGTGCGGTACGCCCATGCCGCGCAGCAGCTCGCGCTTCTCCTCGGTGCCCGCCGTGGCGAACACCTCCGCGCCCGCCGCCCGGGCGACCTGGAGGGCCGCCAGGCCGACGCCGCCGGTCGCGGCGTGGATCAGCACGGTCTCACCGGGCGCCAGGCGGCCCAGGTGCTCCAGGCCGTAGACGGCGGTGAGGAAGGCGATCGGCACGGCCGCGGCCTCGGCGTCGTCGAGCCCGGCCGGTCGCGGCGCGACCAGCTCGGCGCGGGTGGTGGCGGTGGTGGCCATGCTCGCCGGCGCGACGGCCACCACGGCGTCGCCGACGGCCGGCGTGGTCACGCCCTCGCCGACCGCCACGACGGTGCCCGCGCACTCCGCGCCCAGCGGCACCGTCTCGGCGGGCACGCCGGGGCAGTCGCCCATCGCCTTGAGCACGTCGTTGAAGTTCAGCCCGGCGGCGGACACGGCGATCCGCACCTCGCCCGGTCCGGGTGGGCGGGGGTCGCAGTGGACGGGTTCGAGGCTGTCCAGCAGGCCGGGGCGGGTGGCCATCACCCGGTGGTCGCCTCCGGCCGGCCGGTGGCGCCAACCCCGTTCGGCCCGGGCGGGTCGCGGGTCGAACGGCGCGAGCCGCGGGGCGAACCTCCGGCCCGCCCGCAGCGCGAGCTGGCCCGCTCCGGTGGACGTCACCTCCTCGTACAGCCCTTCCACCCCGCCGGCGGGGTCGAGGTCGACGATCAGGGGGCGCAGCTCGGCGTGCTCCGACTCGACCACCCGCGCCAGGCCCCACAGCGCCGCCTGCGCCACCGCCACCGGCTCGTCGGCCACGCGCTGGGCGCCTCGGGTGAGCACCACCAGGCGGGGCGGCGCGGTCACGGCGGCCAGCGCCCGCACGAGGTGCAGTGCCGACGCGGTCGGGCCGGTCCACAGCCGCGCGGCCTCGTCGCCCGCCTCGTCGCCCGCCCCGGCGTCCAGCGCCCAGGCGTGCACGACGCCGTCCACGACGCCGACCTCGGCCACCAGGGCGGTGACGTCCTCGGCCCGGTCCGGGTCGATCTCGTAACGCGTGGCGTCGACCCGGCGGAAGCCCGCGGCCGGCGTGACGGTGACCGCGGCACCCCCGGCCGCCAGGATGCCGGAGCGCAGGTCGGCGCACGTCCCGTCGCGGTCGGCCAGCAGCAGCCACCGGCCGGGCGCGGCGGCCGGCGCCGCCGGGGCGTCCGCCTCCCGCCACACCGGCACCAGCACCGACTCGTCCACGGCGTCGCGCCCGCCGCCGAGCCGGCGCAGCGCGATGTCCTCCACGACGCCGACCGGCCGCCCCCCGGCGTCGAACAGCTCGACGCGGCAGCCGGTGATGTCGGCGCCGTCCACGACGCCGGCCGTGGCCCGCGCCCACGCGGGGGCGCCGCTCACGGTGAACCGGCCGACGCCGACCGGCAGGTGGGTGCCGCCCGCGGCGAGCGCGGCGCCGAGCACCTGCAGGCAGCTGTCCAGCAGCGCCGGGTGCACCGTGTAGGGGTCGCGGTCCACCGGCTGCGCCAACCGCGCCAGCGCCTCGCGGTCGGCGGACCACAGCTCGGCGATGCCCTGGAACGCCGGGCCGTACCCCAGCCCGCGGCCGTGCAGGGCGGCGTAGTGGCCCGCCACGTCGACCGGGGTCGCGCACCGGGAGCGGACCGCGGCGAGGTCCTCGGTCGCCGTCGTCGCACCGCGGTCGGGCAGCCGGTAGCGGCCGTCGGCCGCCTCCGTCCAGCCCTCCTCGGCGGTGTCGCGGGTGAACAGCCGGAACACGCCGGTGTCGGGCGCCTCGGGCACCAGGACGAGTTGCAGGGTGTCGTCGGTCGCGGCGGCGGGCACGACCGTCACGGCCGACAGGCGCACGTCCTCGATCACGGCCGTGCCGTCGCCGAGGGCGCGACGGGCGGCGGTCAGGGCGGCGTCGAGCACCGCGGCGGCGGGCAGCACGGCCGTGCCGTCGACCCGGTGGTCGTCGAGGTAGCCGAAGCCGTCGAGGTCGACCCGGGCGGTCCAGTGCAGGGCCCGGGGCGCCACGGCCGAGCGCACTTCGTGCGCCAGCAGCGGGTGGCCCGCGCGACCCGACCGGCGGGCGCGGCCGGCGGGCAGCCACAGCGGTTGCCGCTGCCACGGGTAGGTCGGCAGCCCGACCACCGATCCGGCGGTCCCGACGACGCGGGTCCAGTCCAGCGGCCACCCGGCGGCGTAGAGCGCGCCCAGCTCGGTGAACAGCGCCTCGCGGGAGGGGCGGTCGCGGCGCAGCGAGGCGACCACGACGGCCTCGGCCCGCTGGACCTCGATCCGCTCGCGCACCGCGTCGCCGAGCACCGGGTGCGGGGAGATCTCCACGAACGCGTCGTGCCCGGACTCCACCAGCGCGGTCACCACGCGGTCGAACAGCACGGGCCGGACGATGTTCTCCGCCCAGTACCCGGCGTCCAGCCGGGCGCCGTCGACCGGCTCGCCGGTCACGGTCGAGATCATCGGCACGGCGGTCGCGCGGGGCCGCAGTCCCGACAGCCGCTCCCACAGGTCGGTGGCGACCGGTTCCACCAAGGGGCTGTGCGAGGCGAACTCCACCGACTCCAGCAGCCGGGCGAACACCCCGTCGGCCGCCAGGTCGGCCACCAGCCGCTCCACCTCGGCGGTCCCGCCGGACAGCACCGTGGTGCCGGGGCTGTTGCCGGCGGCGGCCCACAACGCGGTGCGCCCCGCCAGCACCTCCGGCACGCGGTCCCACGGCAGCCCGACCACGGCCATCCGGCCCCGACCCACCGCCGCCCGCAGCGCCGTCCCCCGGTGCAGGGCGATCAGCAGCGCGTCCTCCAGGCCCAGCGCACCGGCCACGTGGGCGGCGGCGATCTCGCCGACGCTGTGGCCGACCACCGCGGCCGGCTCCACGCCCCACGACCGCCACAGCGCCGCCAGGGCGATCTGCACCGCGCACAGCGCGGGCTGGCCGCGATCGGTGTCGAGCAGGCGCGAGTCGGCGGCGGCGAGCTGCTCCAGCAGCGACCAGTCGACGTGCCGGCGCAGCAGCGCGTCGCAGCGCCGCAGCACCGACCGGAACACCGGTTCGGAGTCCGCCAGGTCCGGCGCCACCGGCCACCAGCGGCTGCCCTGGCCGGAGAAGACGAACACGGCCTTGTCCGACCGCGCCGACCGGCGGGTGCCCACGGCCAGGCCGGGTGCGTCCTCGCCGGCGGCGAAGGCCCGCAGGGACTCCCCCAGCCGGACGGCCGAGTCGCCCACCACGACCAGGCGGTGCTCGTGGTGGTCGCGGCGCGCGGTCGAGGAGAACGACAGGTCCCGGACGGTGACCCCGCCGCCGGTGGTCAGCCGCTCGTACCGGCCCGCCAGTTCGCGCAGCGCGTCCGCCGTGCGCGCGGAGATGGCCACGGGGTGGGCCAGGCCGTCCGGGGTCGAGCCGCCGACGCGCGCCGGGGCCTGCTCGACCACCAGGTGCGCGTTCGTGCCGCCGAAGCCGAAGGAGCTGACCCCGACCAGCGCGGGCTCGTCGGCCACCGGCCACGGCGCGAGCGCGTCGGCGACCCGCAGCGGCAGCTCGTGGAACGGGATGTGCGGGTTGGGCTCGCGGAAGTGCACGGTCGGCGGCACCTCCCGGTGGCGCACCATCAACACCGCCTTGATCAGCCCGCCGATGCCCGCGGCGGCCTCCATGTGGCCGACGTTGGACTTGATCGAGCCGATCAGGCAGGGCCGGTCGGCGGGGCGGCCTTCGCCGAGCACCGCGGCCAGCGCCTTGACCTCGATCGGGTCGCCCAGTGGCGTGCCGGTGCCGTGCGCCTCCGCGTAGTGCACCCGTCCGGGCGCCACGCCGGCGGCGGCGTAGGCCGCGCGCAGAACCGCTTCCTGCGCGTGCGGGTTGGGCGCCATCAGCCCGTTGCTGCGGCCGTCCTGGTTGACCGCGCCGCCGCGCACCACCGCGTGCACGGGGTCGCCGTCCGCCAGCGCGCGGCGCAGCGGCTTGAGCACGACCACCCCCGCGCCCTCGGCGCGCACGTACCCGTCGGCGGCGGCGTCGAACGGCTTGCACCGACCTCCGGGCGACATCACGCCCGCCTGCGCGAAGTTGATCGCGCCCGCGGGCGAGAGCACCAGGTTCACCCCCGCGGCCAGGGCCAGGTCGGAGTCGCCGCGGGCGAGGCTCGCGCACGCCTGGAGCACCGCGACCAGCGACGAGGAGCACGCGGTGTCCACGGCCATGCTCGGGCCCCGCAGGTCCCACAGGTAGGACAGCCGGTTGGCGGCGATGCTGAGCGCGCTGCCGGTGCCGGTGTGCGCGTCGATGCCGTCGAGGTCATTGAGCTGGAAGGTCGCGTAGTCGAACGAGGAGATGCCGACGAACACCCCGGTCCGCGAGCCCGCGAGCCGGGACGCGGGCAGCCCCGCGTCCTCGAGCGCCTCCCACGCCACCTCGGCCAGCAACCGCTGCTGCGGGTCCATCCGCGCGGCCTCCTGCGGCGAGATGCCGAAGAAGTGCGGGTCGAAGCGGTCCACGTCGGCCAGGAAGCCGCCGTGGCGCGTGACGGCGCCTTCGGGTCCGAAGTCCTCGGCGCGCGGGCGGTCCGCGGGCACCGTGCCGACCGCGTCGCGGCCCTCGCGGAGCAGCTGCCAGAAGGACTCCGGGCCGTCCGCGCCGGGGAAGCGGCAGCCGATGCCGATGACGGCGATCGGCTCGGCCGGCGTGTCTCCCGCGCCGCCGCCGGCCTGCTCCCGCACCGGGTCCGCCGGGCGGGCGGCGACATCGGCGGGCGCGGCCCCGGCAGGCGCGCCATCGGCGGGCGCGAGCCCAGTGCGCCCGGCCTCGGCGGGCGCGGCCTCGATGTGCGCGGTTCCTGTGTGCCCCGCCTCGGCAGGCACGGCCCCGGCAGGCTCGAACCCAGCGGGCGCGGCCCCGGCAGGCTCGAACCCAGCGGGCACGGCCCCGGCAGACGCGGCCCCGGCAGACGCGAGCCCAGTGCGCGTGGCCCCGGCGCGTGCGGCCCGGGTGTGCGCGGCCTCGGTATGCGCGACATCGACCCCGTCCCGGGCCGGGTTCGCCGGGCGGTCCGCGACGTCCGCGGGGTCCGTGGGCGTGAGGTCCGGGTGCGTGAGGTCCGGGTGCGTGAACTCGACCGGCCCGATCGTCGAAGGTGCCTCGGGCCGGGCGGAGCCCGCCGGGTCGTCCACCGGGCCGGTCGCCGACACCCCCGGCGCACCCAGGTGGGACGCCAGTCGGGCGATGGTCGGGTACTCCCACATCAGCGTCGCCGGCAGCGTGCGCCCGAGCCACCGCTCCAAGCCGCCGACCAGCGACACCATCTCCACCGAGCGCAGCCCGAACCCCGCCAGCGGCCGGTCGCGGTCCAGCTCGGCGGCGGGCACGCCCAGCGCCGCGGACAGCTCCGCGCGCAACCGCGCCTCGACCTGGTCCGGCCCCACCACCGGCACGGCGGGCGCCGGCCGCGCGGCGGGTGTGGCGCTCCACGTGGCGGCGGCGTCCAGCCCACCCGCCCGGAACAGGGCCAGGCAGGCCGAGCGCTGGAGCTTCCCGCTGGAGGTCTTGGGCACCTTCCCCTTGCCCACCAGCACGATCTCGTCCACGCCCAGGCCGTGCTCCTCGGCCACGGCCACCCGGATGGCCGCCATGACGGCGTCCAGGTCCAGCGAGGCGGGGTGGCGCGCCAGCTCCTGCACGACGACGACCCGCTCACGGCCGTCGACGGTGACGGAGCCGGCCACCCCGCAGCCGGGGCGCAGTGCCACGGGGTCGCTGAGCTCGACGGTGCGCTCGATGTCCTGCGGGTAGTGGTTGCGGCCGTCGACGATGAGCACGTCCTTGATGCGCCCGGTCACGTAGAGGTTGCCGCCGTCGAGGAAACCGAGGTCGCCGGTGCGCAGGAACGGTCCCTCGCCGGTGTCGTCGAGCCGCGCGGCGAAGGTCTCCTCCGTGTCCCGTGGGCGCTCCCAATAGCCCTTGGCGACGCTGGGTCCCGCGACCCAGATCTCGCCCACGCGCTCGGCGGGCAGCTCGCGCCGGGTCGCCGGGTCGACCACGGCGATCCGCTGGCCGCTGATGGACACGCCGCACCCGACCACCGTGCGCGCCTCCGCCCCCGGCCTCGCGTCGACCACCTCGTTGCGCGTCAACGCCTCGGCCTCGGCGTGGCGCCACAGCAGCCGGCCCTTCCAACCACCGGCGGACACCGCCAGCGTCCCCTCGGCGAGGCCGTAGGCGGGCATCAGCGCCGCGCCGTCGAAGCTGGACTCGGCGAAGGTCCCGGCGAAGCGGTCGAGGGTCTCCAGCCGCACCGGCTCGGCGCCGGAGAAGGCGATCCGCCACGTGCTCAGGTCCAGCTCGGCGCGCTCCTGTTCGGTGATCTTGGTCAGGCACAGCTCGTAGGCGAAGTTGGGGCCGCCGCTGATGGTCGCGCGGTTCGCCGCGATCGCCTGCAGCCAGCGCAGCGGCCGCTTGAGGAAGGAGAACGGCGACATGAAGGTCACCGGGTAGCCGGCGTGCGCCGGGGCCAGCAGGCCGGCGATGAGGCCCATGTCGTGGTAGGGCGGCAGCCACGTCACCATGTGGTCGCCCGGTCCGGTGCCGAAGATCTCCCGGTTGATCCGGTCGATGTTGTGCCTGAGGTTGTCGTGGCCGACCATCACGCCCTTGGGACTGCTGGTCGAGCCCGAGGTGTACTGCAGGAATGCCAGGTCGTCGGCGGCGATGTCGGGACGGCGCCACTCCTGCGCGGCGGCGGGGTCGACGTCGTCCACGGTGAGCCAGATGAGGTCGCGCAGGCGGGGCGCGTGCTCGGCGAAGCTCTCCGACATGGCGGTGATCGAGCCGGGGGCGAGGACCACGCTGGGGCGGGCGTCGTCGATGACGGCCAGCAGGCGGGGCAGGGTGCGCTGCAGCAGCGAGGGGTTGGGCGGGTACACCGGCACCGCGATCACCTGCGCGTAGAGGCAGGCGAAGAACGAGGCGACGTAGTCCAGGCCCGCCGGGCACACGATCAGCGCCCGGTCACCGGCCGGCACCCGGGCGCGCAGCGTCGCGGCGATGGCGCGGACGCGCGCGTCGAACTCGGCGTTCGTGAGACCGAGGGGTTCACCCTCGCCGTCCACCAGGAATCGGTAGGTGCGCTCCTCCGGACGTTCCGCGAAGTAAGCCCGGAAATGATCGACGAGATTTCCCCGACCTGTCACGTCGGACGAGTGCGCGAAGATGGACAACAGCCTCACACCCCACAGTCGGATTTTCCGACGAATAAGACGGACATCGTCCCGGCGGATGCAGCCGGCATCGGGCAGACGTTCACGAAGGTGGACCGACTGTAGCGGCGGGCGCAGCACGCCATCAAGACCGCCCCGTAGTGGGCGGGCATGAAATCCGCACCCGCATTACGGGCGACACCGGCGACACCGCCCGACCGGCGTACCGCCCTATTCCACACTGCGCAGAATCCCGGTGTTCACGCATGAAAAAGGGGCGACCCGCGGAGGGGCCGCCCCGGAAACCGCGTCGATTCGCGGCGCGGTGGACTAGTGCGCGGTTTTGCGAGAGAAGTACGCCGACGCGGCGGGCGTCCACAACGCCACCGCGGCGACCAGGCCGACGACGCCGACGAGGATCCCGCTGAGGGTCACCAGGACGGGGAAATTCTCACCGAAGTGGTAGAAGCCGAGGGCGGTGCCGACGGCGAAGACCACGATCGCCGCGATGCGCGCCCACCCCTTGCCCTTCCGGACCGCCCGGATGAGGGCCAGGTAGACCAGCGCGCTCAGCACCCCGAGCGTGAAGAGGTAGGTCAGGGTGATGCCCTTGACCTCGGCGAGCTTCTCGGCGCTGTAGGAGGAATAGGCGCTGCGGAAGTTCGCGCCCAGGCCGTCCGGGCCGGCCTGGTCGACGATCACGACGAGCACCGCCAGGACGGTGGCCGCGAGGCCGGCGTAGAACAGGTTGACCGCGGTGCGGACCGGGGCCGGGCGGACCGGAGCGGCGAAATCGGCCATCGGGAGCCTCCTGTGCGGAATGCGTTGCCGCGAACCCCGCGCCCCGACACCCAGGACGACGCCGCGGCATTCGCACTGCTTTGACGTGCGGATGCTAGCAGCGCAAAGACACCGGAAATCGACATCCCTTAGGCCATTCCGGTCACTCGTCACCCGGAATGAGCACGAAGTCCCGGCATCGCGGGGACCAATGGTGGGGTACCCCTAAGGGACGATCGTCCCCCCGCCCCGACCGGTGTCGCGGGGGGCTGTTAAGACGGGCGGACAACGCGACG
>NZ_JBHYXZ010000062.1:13023-26057 GCF_042752395.1 Actinosynnema sp. NPDC059335
CCCGAGGGCGCCGCCGGGGGGCCACACTTGGTGGACCACCCCTCTGCGTGTGTCGCCCCCCCCCCCGCGGTGGGGGGGGGGGCCGACGACCCGGCGGCGGTACAGCGCGACGCACGACCCGACCGGCACAACGACCCATGGGGTGCCGGCAGCGAGCCGACACCCCTCCACCACACCCGTCCCCCGCGGTCGGCCTCCGGCGGACCGCCGGCGCCGCGACTCACTCCTGCGGGGCCCAGTCCGGCCCCAACGCGCGTTCGGCCGCGTCGTCGAGCACCGCCAGGATCCAGCTCTCCAGCCCTGCACTGGACCGCAGCGCCGCGGCACGCCAGCGGACCATGCGATCCTCGGTCACCGGCACCCTCGGCAGCAACGCGCTCGACGCGGACCGGCCCGTGGCGGCCCGCCGGGCGTCGCGCAGGTGCTGCCGGAACTGGTTGCGCGACCAGTTCCCGGCTTCCGCGCGCTGAAGCCAGAAATCCTGCTCGGCGGGCGGCAGCGAGGCCACCTCCGCGTGGTGGTGGAAGCTCAGTCCGGGCCGGCGCCGGGACATCACCACCCGACGGGCGACCGACGCGTAATTGCGGAGCGTCTGATAATCCAGCCCCACGACGTCCACCGCCCGGCGATACCGATCGGAGTAGTGCGCCTGCCCGTACACCAGCCAGTCGCCCATGCACCAGGCGAAGGAGTCGGTCATGCGGAAGATCTGCCGGCCCGCTCGTTCCCACGACTCGTACGGCAGCTTTCCCGGGATGCGCAACCCGATCCTCGTGGTGAGCACCTGGTCGTACGTTTCAGGGGTGCCGCCTTCACGGAGCGAGCCGAGTCCGGTCAACGGTGCAGCGGCGGGCCCGTGGCCGCCGTGGATCGCGGTGTCGTTCCGCATCAATCTACTCCTGGACTGATCGCCGCACGCGGTTCCACCGGACCTCATCCGATGTCCCGCTCAGACATCCGCACGCTCCGCACGCGGTGGGAAAGGTTCGACCGGGCCGAATGGCGACTTTAACACTCGAATACCGGAGCGGACCGCCCGCCAACCGAGGGTGACACAGGTCACAACAGGTCTATGACCTCGGCCGCGCACGACGCACGCGCACCCATTCCGTTAAATGTCGAAAACGCCACTGCGGAACTACGCAGTACATGAAAAGAGTGAGCCGGGCTCACCAACGACGACCTTTTCCCGCCACCACCACCGGACCGCATCCCGCGATGGCGATTTCCCACACAACCGACTGGGGGAACAGTTCCTCCACCGATTCCGGGCCGCCACCCGCCGTCTCGACAGGGGAGAACCGGACGAACTCGACCACCCGTTCGTCCGAGGGAGTAGAGCAATTGCACCACCACCCCCGCGAGAGGCACCCGCCCGAAGGTGAGCAAAGCTCGCCCGGGCGACCGCCGCACCGCAACCACCCTCCGACAGCACCGCCGGCATGACCCTCGGCCTCCGGCGCCACGAGAGCACGCAGGGCGACCGGACCACGCCCGGCGAGTCGTACCGGGCCGACGGCGAGCGCCGGGCGCGCTCCGACGATCCCGCCGTTCCGCGCGCGTGCCGCACGACGTCGCGGTCCTACCACCCGGCCCCACTGCCACGACCACCAGGGGGCTGCCACCCGCTACTCGACAATGATTACCATGTTCTTCAACGTGCGCCGCTCCCGCGGCGGCCGAGGAGGAGGACCTGTGGCTCACCTGTTGATGATCGAGAGCTGGGTCGGCGCCATGAGCTCGTTACTGCCGCGCGCGGTCAACGAGTCGGGGCACCGCTTCACCTTCCTGACCCGCGACCTGCACCACTACCTGCGCTCCGCGCCCTCGCACCCGCACCCGTTGCTGGCCGCGGACAACGTGCTGACCGCGGAGACGAACGACGTGCCCGCGCTGCTCGACCACGTCGGGCGCCTGCACCGGGCGCTGCGCTTCGACGGCGTGATCTCCTCCTGCGACTACTACCTGCCCACCGTGGCGCGGGTCGCCGCGCACCTGGGCCTGCCCGGCCCGGACCCGCTCGCCGTCGAACGGGCCTGCCGCAAGGACCTCACCCGCACCGCCCTGCACGCGGCCGGCGTGCCCGGCCCCCGCTTCGCCCTCGCCGACGACTGGTCCTCGCTCGCGGAGGCCGCCGCCGAGCTGGGTTACCCCCTGGTGGCCAAGCCGGTCGACCTGTGCGCCGGGATGCACGTGCGCAAGGTGGCCGACGAGGGCGAGTTGCGCGAGGCGTTCACCGCGCTGGAGGCGTTCCCGGTCAACGCCCGCAACCAGCCGCGGGTGCGCACCGTGCTGCTGGAGGAACTGCTCGTCGGTCCCGAGGTCAGCGTGGAGACGGTCACGGTGGACGGCGTGACGCACGTCGTCGGCGTCACCGACAAGAGCGTCGCGGGCGAGCCGTGGTTCGTGGAGAGCGGGCACATGTTCCCCGCCGACCTGCCCACCGCCGGGGCCGAGGCGGTCGCCGTGGCCGCGATCGGGGCGCTGGGGCTGGACCGCGGCGTCGCGCACACCGAGGTCAAGCTGACCGCCGACGGCCCGAGGCTGGTGGAGGTCAACCCCCGCCCGGCGGGCAACCGGATCACCGAGCTGGTCCGCCGCGTCACCGGCGTCGACCTGCCCGCCGCGCACGCGCAACTGGCCGCCGGCGAGCAGCCGGACCTGCGCCCGGCGGACACCGGCGTGCGCAGCGCCGCGATCTCCTTCCTGCTGCCCCCGCGCTCCGGGCTGGTGTCCGCGGTCCGCGGCGCCGAGGACCTCGCCACCACCCCCGACGTGGTCGAGTGGGACGTCCGGCGGCCCGGTCACCGGGCGGGCGACCCGACCAGCAACAACAGCTACCTCGGCCACGTCGTGGTGACCGACCCGACCGGCCTCGGCGCCCGCGCGCGGGCCGAGGAACTGGTGGCCGGTCTCTCCGTGGACTACGCCGAGGTGCCCGCGTGAGGCTCGCCGACCTCGTCGAACTCGTCCGGGCGGGCGGTCTGGGACCCGACCCGGCGTCGTGCGCGGTGAGCGTCGGGTTCACCACCCGGCAGGGCGCCCGGCACGCCACGCGCGGCCGGTCCTACCGCAACACCGTGGTCAGCCTGCGCGTGGCGGACGCGGTCGGGTCCTGCGCGGTGGACGACGTCGCCGACGACGAGGTGCACGCCTGCGTCGGCGCGACCGTGCTCGACCTGCTCGACCACCCGAACCCCGCGCTCCGCACCGCCGCGCTGGACGCGTACCTGGCGCACGCCCGCCCGCACCACCTGTCCGCCACCAGGTCGGTCACCGTCGGACCCGGCGACTCCCTGGCCAAGTCCCTCGCCCGCGCGCGGGCCGTGGTGGACCTGCTCGACCCCGCGCCCGGCGACCGCGTGCTGGTGGTCGGAGTGGTCAACTCGCTGCTGCACCACGTGCGCGGGCGCGGCGCGACCTACGTGCCGTGCGACCTCAAGGGCGGCCGCACCGAGTGGGACGAGCCGATCACCACCGACGCCCGCCGCGCGCTGGACGGCTGCGACCTCGTGCTGGCCTCGGGCATGACGGTCGGCAACGGCACGTTCGAGCCGCTGCTGCGGCACGCCGCCGACACGGGCAAGCCGGTGGTGATGTTCGCGCAGACCGCCGCGGCGATCCTGCCGTGGTTCATCGGGCACGGCGTGCGGGCGGTGTCGGCCGAGCCGTACCCGTTCTTCTGGCTCGACGGCGGCCCGACGACGATCCACCACTACACGGAGCGCCCGTCGTGACGGTCCCGAGGCAGAACCGGCACCTGCTCGGCCTGCTCGGCCTGCTCGGCCAGAGCCCGGTCGCCCGCATCGACACGCCGCTGCCCCACCGGCACGGCGGGTTCTGGGCCAAGCTGGAGTGCCTGAGCGCGGGCGGCATGAAGGCGCGGCCCGCCGTGGCCATGCTGCGCGCCGCCCGCGAGCGCGGCGAGCTGCGCCCCGGCGCGGTGGTCGTGGAGTCGACCAGCGGCACCCTGGGCCTCGGCCTCGCGTTCGCCGGCCAGGTCTTCGGCCACCCGGTCGTCCTGGTGGTGGACCGCGAGCTGGAGCCGTCGATGCGCGCCCTGCTGCGCGCCCACGGGGCCCGGCTGGAGGTGGTGGACCGGCCGCACCCGGTCGGCGGCTGGCAGCAGGCGCGGTTGGACCGCCTGCGGGCGGTGCTGCGCGAGTTCCCCGACGCCTACTGGCCCGACCAGTACAACAACCCGGACAACCCGGCGGGCTACGCGGGGCTGGCCCGCGAGCTGGTGGAGCAGCTGGACCGGGTGGACGTGCTGGTGTGCAGCGTGGGCACCGGCGGCCACAGCGCCGGCGTCGTCCGGGAACTGCGCCGGTACTGGCCCGGCGTGCGGCTCATCGGCGTGGACACCGTCGGCTCCACGATCTTCGGGCAGCCTGCGCGGACCCGGGTCATGCGCGGCCTGGGCAGCAGCATCCACCCCCGCAACGTCGCCTACCCCGAGTTCGACGAGGTGCACTGGCTCGGCCCGGTGGAGGTGGTGGACGCCTGCCGCCGGCTGGCCCGCGACGCCTTCGTCACCGGGGGCTGGAGCACCGGCGCCGTCGCGCTGGTCGCCGCCTGGGCGGCCCGCGTCGAGCCGGGCGCGGTGGTGGCCACCATCTTCCCCGACGGCCCGCACCGCTACCTCGGCACGATCTTCGACGACGACTTCTGCCACGCCCGCGGCCTGCTCGGGCCGCCCGCCGGCCGGCCGGTGGAGATCGGCGACCCGCACGGCGTCGAGGTGACGGGCTGGACGCGGTCCCGGTCGGTCGTCGCGCCCCGGACGGCGGTGCTCGCGTGAGGCTCGACTGGGAGGTCTACGGCCTGGACCTGGGCACGCCGCTGCGCATCTCCAGGTCGGTGATGGCCCGCCGGGACGCCGTGCGGGTCGTCGTGGCGCACGACGGGCGCCAGGGCCACGGCGAAGTGGTGACCAGCGCCTACTACGGGCTCGACGTGGAGGCGATCACGTCCCTGCTGGCCGGGCTGCGCCCGGTCCTGGCGGGCGCGGGCTCGCCGGGGACCGCACTCGACCTCCTGCACGCGGACGGCACCGTCCCGGCCGGGGTGCGGGCGGCGGTCGACGCGGCGCTGCACGACCTGCTCGGCCTGCGCCGCGACGTGCCGGTGCACGCCCTGGTCGGGCTCCCGGAGTGGCACGACACGCCCACCGCGCACACCATCGGCATCACCACGCCCGACGACGCCGCCGGCCGGGCCGCCGCGCTCGTCGCGCGCGGGTTCTCCGTGCTCAAGGTCAAGGCCGGGGCGGACCCCGACCGGGACGTGGCCGTCCTGGTGGCGGTCCGGGCCGCCGCTCCGGACGCCCGGCTGGTGCTCGACCCCAACGGCGGGTGGAGCCCCGACGAGGCGGTGCGGGTGGTGGAGCGGATCACCGCCGCCGGTGTCGTGCTCGACGCGGTGGAGCAGCCGATCCCGCCCGGCGACCCGGACGCGCTGGCGTGGGTCCGCGCGCGGTGCCCGGCCCCACTGGTCGCCGACGAGGACGCCGCCGCCGTCGCCGACGTGCGGCGGTTGGCGGGCGCGGTGGACGGCGTGAACGTCAAGCTCGCCAAGTGCGGCGGGCTGCGGCCGGCGCTGGAGATCGTCTCGGCCGCCCGCGCCGGCGGCCTGGACGTGATGCTCGGCTGCCTGGTCGCCAGCTCCCTCGGCATCGCGCCCGCGGTCCACCTCGCCGGGCACGCCCGGTGGGTGGACCTCGACGGGCACCTGCTGCTGGCCCACGACCCCTGGTCCGGGCTCGGCGGCGAGGACGGCGCCCTGCGGCTGTCCGGGGCGCCGGGGCTCGGGGTGGTGCGGCGATGACCCGGTTCGCGCTGCCGGTGCGGCTGCTGCTGGTCAACCAGTTCGCCGTGAACACCGGCTTCTACCTGTTGATCCCCTACCTCGCCGCGCACCTGGGCGGGTTGGGGATGTCGGCCGCGGTGATCGGCGTGGTGCTGGGGGCGCGGACGCTGAGCCAGCAGGGGTTGTTCCTGCTGGGCGGCACGGCGTCGGACCGGGTGGGGCCGCGGACCGTGATCCTGGTCGGCTGCGGCCTGCGCGCGGTGGGGTTCGGCCTGTTCGCGGTCGGCGAGTCGGTGGCCGTGGTGCTGGCCGCGTCGGTCCTCAGCGGGCTCGCCGGGGCGCTGTTCAACCCCGCCGTGCGGGCCTACATCGCGCTGGAGGCGGGTGAGGCGCGGACCGCGGCGTTCGCCCGCTTCGCCGTCTACGCCCAGGCGGGCGCGCTGGTCGGGCCGGTGCTGGGCGGCGTGCTGCTGCTGTGGGACTTCCGGGTCTCCGCGGTGGTGGCGGCCGGGATCTTCGCGGCGCTGACCGTCGCCCAGGCCCTCGTGCTGCCCGCCCGACCGGCCGCCCGCCGGGGCGGGTCGGTGCTCGGCGACTGGCGGGAGTGCCTGGCCGACCGGCGGTTCGTGGCGTTCACCTGCGTGCTGAGCGGGATGTTCGTCCTGCAGAACCAGCTCTACCTGCTGCTGCCGATCCAGGCGCAGCGGGCCACCGGGTCGGCCGGCGTGGTCGCCGCGCTGTTCGTGGTCTCCACGGTCGTCACGCTGCTGTTCCAGGTCCGCGTCACCCGCCGGCTGGCGCACCGGGCCCGGGGGCCGGTCATCGCGGTCGGCCTCGCCGTCATGGGCGCGGGTTTCGCCGTGCCGGCGCTGTGGTCGGGGCTCGTGCCGGTGCTGGTGGCCACGCTGGCGCTGGCGGTCGGCGTGATGATCGCGCACCCGCTGGTCTACGACCTGATCCCGTCGTTCGGGCCGGACAGCCTGGCGGGGACGCGGTTCGGCGTGTTCTACCTGGGCTCCGGGCTGGCCGCCGCGCTGGGCAACACCGCGATCGGGTGGGTCGGCGGGTTCGGCGACCGGCCCGCCTCGCTGCTGTGCGTCGCGATCGGGCTCACCTGCGCCGGGGGCGTGCTCTGGCTGCACCGCCGCGGCGCGCTCACCCCACCGCGGCCGGAGGTCGTGCGATGAACCTGCTCACCGACAACCCCGAGCTGTACGAGCACCGGTTCCCCGACCCCGGGCACGTCGCGGCCCGCTGGGCGCACGACGTGGTCACCCGGTTCGGCGGCGGGCGGGACCTGCTCGACGTCGGCTGCGGCACCGGCCGGGACGCGGGCTGGTGGGCCCGCAACGGCTACCGCGTCACCGGGATCGACAGCTCGGAGCACATGCTCGCGCACGTCCGCGCGCACCACCCGGCGGTCGACGTGGCGTTGGCCGACATGCGCTCGTTCGACCTGGGCCGCCGCTTCGACGTCGTCACCTGCCTGGACAGCGCGATGCTGTACTGCCACACCAACGCCGACCTCGACGCCTTCCTGGGGCGGTGCCGCGCGCACCTGGTCCCGGGCGGGCTGCTGGTGGCGGAGATGCGCAACGGCGCGTTCTTCCTCGGCAACACCGAACTGCTCGACGGCGTGCGCACCCGCTCGGTGACGTGGCGGGGCGTCGAGTACACCTCGCACACCGAGCTGTGGATCGACCACGCCGCCCAGTTGCTGCGCCGCCGCCGCGCCTGGGAGTGGGCCGGGCGCGCCGAACCGCTCGTGCAGCGCTCGGCCTGGCGGTTGCTGTTCCCGCAGGAGCTGCGGCACCTGCTCGACCTCGCCGGGTTCGACGTGCTCGCCCTGTTCGACTCCCCCGGCCCCCGCACCGACCCGCCGTGGACCGCCGACGCCCCGCTGAGCGGCGCGTTGTCCGGCGACCGCCTCCACGTCGTGGCCCGCCTCCGCCCCCGCGGGCACCAGTGAAAGGAACCAGCATGACCCTGAACCGCCGCGGCTTCCTCGGCCTCGCCTCCGGTCTGGCGGTCGTCACCCTCGCCGGGTGCGGCAGCCCCGCCGCACCCGCCGCCTCCTCCGCCACCCCGCGCGCCGGCGGCCGGCTGCGCGCCGCGTTCGCGGGCGGCGGCGCCAAGGAGGTCCTCGACCCCCACCTGGCCAACCTGTTCGTCGAAGCGGCCCGGTCCAAGGCGATGTTCGACAAGCTCGCCGACCTCGGCGCCGACGTGTCGCCGCAGCCCCGCCTGGCGGAGAGGTGGGAGCACGCCGCGGACCTCACCCGCTGGCGGATCACCCTGCGCCAGGCCACCTTCCACGACGGCAGACCGGTGCGCGCCGACGACGTGCTCGCCAGCTACGCCCGCATCCTGGACCCGAACCGCGCGTTCCGGGCCAAGTCGAGCCTCGCGCTGATCGACCTGCCGAACAGCCGCGCGGTGGACGAGCGCACGGTCGAGTTCGCGCTGAAGCGCCCGTTCGTGGAGTTCCCCAACGCGCTGGCCGCGTTCGGCGCGTACATCGTCCCGGCGGGCGCCGAGGACTTCAGCCGACCGGTCGGGTCGGGGCCGTTCGCCTTCGTGTCGTTCGAGCCGGGCAAGTCCGTGCTGCTCAAGCGCAACCCCGACTACTGGGAGGGCGCGCCGCACCTGGACGAGCTGGAGTTCCTCATCGCCAACGAGGAGTCGGCCCGGGTGAACGCGCTGCTCGGCGGCCAGGTCGAGTACGCGCACGACCTCACGCCGACCACCGCGCGCAGCCACGCGGGCAGCGACCGCATGACCGTCCACCGCGCGCCCAACAGCGCCGTGCAGGCGTTCGCGATGAAGCTCGACCGGCCGCCGTTCGACGACCGCGACCTGCGCGAGGCCCTGTTCCTGCTGGCCGACCGGCCGCAGCTGGTCGAGTCGGTGCTGGCGGGCAGCGGGCAGGTCGGCAACGACCTGTTCGGCAAGGGCTACCAGCACTACGCCGACGACCTCCCCCAGCGCGAGCGCGACCTCGACCGGGCCAGGTTCCTCGTCAAGCGCGCCGGCGCCGAGGGCCTGACGGTGAAGCTGGACACCTCCACCGCCGCGGCGGGCATGGTCGAGGCCGCCACCGTGTTCGCCGACCAGGCCAGGGGTTCGGGCCTGACCATCGAGGTGGTCACCGGCAACAAGGACAGCTACTGGGCCGACACGCTCAAGAACGGCTCGCTGTCGAGCTTCCGGTCCGGTGCGATGCCCATCGAGACCCACATCGCGCAACGCCTGCTGAGCGGGTCGGGCACCAACGTGACCAAGTGGGCCCGGCCGGAGTTCGACGCGCTCTACGAGAAGGCCGTCTCCACCTCCGACCCGACCGCGCGGGCCGCGGCGTACCGGGAGATGCAGCACTCCCTGCACGCCGAGGGCGGCTACCTGATGTGGGGCTTCGCCGACTGGATCGTGGGCGCGAAGCCGAACGTCGGCGGCATCTCCACCGCGCCCGCCAACACCCTCGACTGGGCGCGGTTCGACAAGGTGTGGCTGGGGTGAACCTCGCCTCCTACGCGGTCCGGCGGCTCGCGCTCGGGCTGGTGCAGGTGCTCGCCGTGGTCACCGCCGTGTTCCTCCTGGTGCAGGCTTTGCCGGGGGACGCGGCGGTGGCCCTGGCGGGCGACAACCCCGACCCGGCGCGGATCGCGGCGATCCGCGCGGCCATGGGCCTGGACCGCCCCGTGCCCGAGCGGTTCCTGGACTGGCTGGCCGGGTTGCCGCGGCTGGACTTCGGCGTGTCGCTGGTGTCGGGGCGGCCGGTCGCCGACTCCCTGGTCGCCGGGATCGGCCCGACGGTCGTGCTGGCGACGTTGACGCTGGTGCTGCTGCTGCCGATCTCGGTGCTGGTCGGCGTGCTGGCCGCGCTGCGCGAGGGCGGCCCGCTGGACCGGGCGCTCACGTCCGTCGGCGTGGCGCTGCACTCGATCCCCGAGTTCGCGCTGGCCGTGGTGCTCATCGCGCTGTTCGGGGTGCGACTGGGGTGGCTGCCGCCCACCGCGGTGGGCGTGGACCTGCTCGCCGAGCCCGCGGCGCTGGTCCTGCCGCTGGTGGTGCTGCTGGCCCGGCCGATCTGCTCGATCAGCCGCCTGGTGCGCGCCGGGATGGTGGACGCGCTGGCGTCGGACTACGTGCGGCACGCCCGCCGCCTCGGGCTCGGCGAGACGCGGGTCCGGTTCGCCCACGCCCTGCCCAACGCCCTGGCCCCGGCCGTCCAGCAGGTCGCCCGCACCACGGACTGGCTGCTGGGCGGCGTGATCGTGGTCGAGGCGGTGTTCGTCGTCCCCGGCCTGGGCACGGTCCTGGTGGACGCCGTGGCCGGGCGGGACCTGCCCGTGGTGCAGGGGCTGGCCGTGGTCTTCGCGGTCACGACGGTGGCCGTGAACCTGGTCGCGGACCTGGTGGCCTTCCGCCTCGCGCCACGCGCGGAGGTGGTCGCGTGAGGCGCGCGGGCCTCGGCGCGGTCCTGATCGCGGTACCGCTGGCGTTGGCGCTGCTGGGCCCCCTGTTCGTGCCGGAGGAGCAGACCCGCGCCGCGCCGTTCGTGCCGCTGGGGCCGCTGGGCACCGACTTCGTGGGCCGCGACGCCTGGCACCAGGTGCTCGCCGGCGGCCGCACGGTCGTGCTGGTGGCGCTGCTCGCCACCGCCCTCACCTACGTCGTCGGCGTGCCCTACGGCGTCATCGCGGCCACCGCCCGGCTCAGGCTGGTGGACGAGATGCTGATGAGGCCGCTCGACGTGCTGCTGGCGGTGCCCTCGCTGCTGGTGCTGATCCTCGTGGCCGCCATCACCGGCCCGGGGTCGTGGGTGCTCGTCGGCATCGTCGCGCTGGTCAACTTCCCCGACGTCGCCCGGCTCTCGCGCGCGGCGGCCCTGGAGATCGCCGGCCGGCCGGCGCTGGAGGCGATGCGGATGCAGGGCGAGTCGTGGTGGCGGACGTCGATCGTCTACACCGGCCGGTCGATGCGGCGCACGCTCGCGGCCGACCTGGGCGTCCGGCTGACCGGCGCGCTCTACCTGGTGGCGTCGGCCAGCTTCCTCGGCGTGGGCGTGCCGCCCGACGCGGCGGACTGGGCCGTGATGGTGGACCGCAACCGGAGTGGGTTGTTCCTCCAGCCGTGGGCCGTGGTGGTGCCCGCGCTGCTGATCGTCGCCCTGTCCGTCGGGGTGAACCTGGTGTTCGACCGCGCGTTGCGGGAGGTGCGCTCATGACGCCGGTCGTGCACGTGACGGGCCTGCGGGCCGAGGCGGGCGGGCACGTGCTGCTCGACGGCGTCGGCTTCGCCCTGTCGGCCGGCCGGGTCCTGGCCCTGGTCGGCGCCTCGGGCAGCGGCAAGACCACCACCGGGCTCGCCCTGCTCGGCGAGCACGGCCCCGGCGTCTCCGTCCGCGGGCACGTCGAGGTGAACGGGCGCGTGGCGTTCGTGCCGCAGCAGCCGGCGTCCGCGCTCAACCCGGTACGCCGGCTGGGCGCGGTGTTCCGCGAGATCGCCGCCCTGCACGACGGCGACCCCGACGACCTGGTGGCCACGGCCCTGCGCCGGGCGCGCGTGCCGGTCGACCTGCTGCGCCGCTACCCCCACCAGCTCTCCGGCGGCCAGCAGCAGCGCGTCGTGCTCGCCCAGGCCCTGGTCGGCGACCCGGCGGTGCTGGTGGCCGACGAGCCCACCACCGGGCAGGACGCCCTGACCCGCGCCGAGGTGGTGCGGGAGCTGGCCGGCGTCGTCGCGCACGGCGTGGCGCTGGTGCTGCTGACCCACGACGTGGAGACGGTGCGGGCGCTCGCGGACGAGATCGTGGTGCTGCGGGCCGGGCGCGTGGTCGAAGCCGGACCCGCGGAGGAGCTGCTGACCACGCCGCGGGAGGACTACACCCGGGCGCTGCTCGACGCCGTGCCGCCGGTCCCCGCCGAGGCGCCCGGGCGAAAGCCCCGCCTGCGGGTCCGCGGCCTCACCGCCCGGTACCGCGACGCCACCGTCCTGCACGACGTGGACCTGGAGGTCGGCGAGCGCCTGGCGGTCGTCGGGCGTTCCGGCAGCGGCAAGACCACCCTCGGCCGCTGCCTGGCCGGGCTGCACCAGCAGGCAACGGGCGAGGTACTGCTGCACGGCCGGCCGCTCGCGCGGTCGCTGCGCCGCCGCCCGCGCGCCGACCTCGCCGCCGTGCAGTACGTGTTCCAGGACGCGCGGGGGTCGTTCGACGAGCACCGCCCCGTGCTGGACCAGGTCGCCCGCACGGCGGTGCGGCTGCGCGGGGCGCGGCCGGCCGAGGCCCGTGCCGCGGCGCTCACCGCGCTGGCCCGCGTCGGGCTGGGCGGGGAAGCGGTGCTGCGACGGCCGCGCGGCCTGTCCGGCGGCGAGCTCCAGCGGGCCGCGCTCGTGCGCGCCCTGCTCGCCGAACCCGAGGTGCTCGTGTGCGACGAGATCACCTCGGGCCTGGACGCGGTCACCCGCGCCGGGCTGCTCGACCTGCTCGCGGGCGTGCCGTGCGCGCTCGTGCTGATCAGCCACGACCTCGACGTCGTGGCCCGACTCGCCGACCGGGTCGTCGTGCTCCACGAAGGACACGTCGTCGCGCACGGTCCGGTCGCCACGACCCTGGACGGCGCGAAAGAGAGGATGAAGTGAACGAGCACCACCCCTACGAGGTGCGGTTGGCGACCCACGCCGACCTGCCCGGGGCCCGCAGCGTCATGCTGGACACCTTCTACCACGAGTTCGGCCACGGCTACCGCCCCCAGTGGCACACCGACGTCGTCGACCTGGCCGGCACCTACCTCGACACCCCGAGGCACGCGCTGTTCGTCGCCGTCACGGGGGACGACGTCGTGGGCACCACGGCCGTGCGGGCGCAGGGACCGGCCAGCCCGCCGCACCCGGAGTGGATCGCGCGGCGCTACTCCGGCGACGCGACGGCGCAGCTGTTCCGGGTGTACGTGCGGTCGGCGCACCGGCGTCGCGGGCTGGCGCGGGCACTGGTCGACGCCGCAGTCCGGTTCGTCGCCGAGACGCCGGGCTACGAGCGGATCTACCTGCACACCGACACCCGCGTGCCCGGCGCGGAGGCGTTCTGGCGCTCGGTCGCGGTGGAGGTGTGCGACGCCCGCGACGGCGACCCGGACCACCACCAGACCGTCCACTTCGAGATCCCCGTCCCGGTCCTCGCGGGTTCGGTCGAGTCGAGGTGACCCGGTCCGCCCGTGGCCGGCGGT
>NZ_JBHYXZ010000062.1:26067-45890 GCF_042752395.1 Actinosynnema sp. NPDC059335
GCGACTACCCCGCGCGCCGCCCGCGGCGGGGGCCCGCCGCGCCCCGGGGCCCCCCGGGGCGGGGGTGTCGTCCCCGCGCGCGGGGCGGGCTCCCGGCACGCGAGCCCCGGGGTGCTCCAGGCGTTCCCGCTCCCCGACCGACCGCCATCCTGACGAACGCGTTCGGGGCGGATCTCGCAGGTGCCTGCCGAGCACGGGGCTGTCGCGTCAACCGTCCGCACGAAGTCACCCGGTGGCGGAGTCCCGACCCCCGGTGTCCCCGGTCAGCATGGCGAGCGCGCCCGCCACGCCGTGCCGTGCGGCGGCGAGGCGTTGTCGCATGGCACCGTTGCCGTGGGCGAGCAGCGTGCGGAGCAGTGCGCGGGTCCGGTCCAGGTCGCCGGTCGCGGCCAGGGCGTCTTCGGTGTGCCGGTAGAGGCGCGACGTCATCGCGTGCGGTGACGTGCGGGCGCCGGTCCACGGGTCCACGGCGGGGCCGTCGAGGCCGTGGCGGGCGGCTGCCCACAGCGCGTCGCCGAGCACGGCGTCGCCGGACCGGCGTGCTTCACGGCCGGCGTCCAGGTCGTCCAGCGCGGTGCGCACGAGGGCGCGGACGAGGGCGGCGTAGAGCACCGCCTCGTCGGTCGTGGCCGTGGTGTCGGCGACGCGCACCTCGACGGTGGGCAGGTGGTGCGACAGGCGGGCCAGGCGCGAGCCGCCGTGGCCGGGCGGGATCAGCCCGCACTCGCCGAGCCGGGCGAGGTCGGCGTCGTACTCGGCGGCCGAGCCGAACCACGGGGGGATGCCGCAGGCGGGCAGGCGGGCCAGGACCATCATCCGCCAGCTGTGGTACCCGGTGTCCCGGCTCCGGCGGAAGGGCGAGTTCGCGGTGAGCGCCAGCAGGGTCGGCAGCCACGGCGCCAGGTGGTTGAGCACGGCCACCCCGGTGTCGCGGTCCCCGAGCCCGACGTGGACGTGGCAGCCGCAGACCTCCTGGTCGGCCAGTGCTCCCGCGTAGGCGTCGCTCATCCACGCGTAGTGGCCGTCACGCCTCGGCGGCGCCGTCTCCGCGCCGAACAGCGGGTGCCCCACCGGGACCAGCTCCAGCCCTTGCGCCCGGGCCGCGCGGCGCAGCGCGGCGCGGTTGCCGGCGAGCTGCTCCCGCAACCGCGCGAGGTCCGAGCAGACCCCGGTGCTCGCCTCGACCTCGGTGTCCCACAGCTCGCGCGTCGCCCGACCGCCGCCGGCCAACCCGGTGGACGCCAGCCCGTCCAGCACGGCCGCGGCGCTGCCCACGGGGAGCAACGTCTCCCGGCTGACCAGCAGGAACTCCTCCTCCACCCCGACCGTCACGCCGGCGTCCTCGGACAGCACGGTGGACGCCCCGCGCGCGGTGTCCTCGGCGCTCATGGCTCACCGGTCCCCGGGGACCCGCTCCGCCGCCCGGTCGGAGCCGCCGACTGCGGTCCACGCCGCGGTTCGAGGGGCCGACGAGTCCTCGCCCCCGCCCCGTGACCCCGTGCCGCCCATCCCCGCCTCCGTCCTTCGTGCGCGGTCAGTGCCACGCGACTCTGGAACCCACGAGTTCCCCGACAGGGCCCCGCGAACCCCCGCTGCACGGCGGAACACCGGCAGGGGTCACGGGGACTTCACTCCACCAGGTGCGTGACCTCACGAGACCACGGGGGTGAATTTCCCCCTCTGCCGCAGTCACCGTCCGGAGAGGACGGCTCGACCGGCTCCGACGCCGTCGGGCGACCGGTCGCCACCTGTCGGGGCGAGGCCCCGGGTTCGTCGGCGAGCCGAAGGGATTTCAGGAATGCCACCGCGGCCCGGTGCGCCGGTCCCTCCGGCGGCACGACCTCCAGCAGCGCGACCAGGGCCAGGAGGCGGTCCTTGTCCACGGCCTCGAAGTACCGCACCAGGTAGGCGTTCCAGCGGCTGTCCAGGCGCAGCAGCACACCGCCGCCGTGCAGCGCGTCGACCAGCGCCGGCGTCCCGTCGTGCTCCTCGACGCGCCAGCCCGGCAACCGCGCCACCAACCACCGGAACCGGTCGACCGCCCGCTCGTACTCGCGCCGCTGCACGCGACCCACCCCTCGATCCCACCGACGACCCGCCGCGGTCACGGACGGGTGCACGGCGGCCGGGGAAGAGCCGCGCCCGGATCATCGCACGCGTGTTCGATTCCTTGTCAAGGCGAATCGCCCCGGTCAGGGACCGGGGTGGCGGACGTCCGCGGGCTCGAGGTCGTCGCGCAGGCCGCGCCAGGACGGGTGGCGGAGCCGGTGGTCGGTGGTCCAGTGCCGGAACTCGACCTCGCCGACGAGCACCGGCTCGACCCACTGCGCGTCACGGGCGAACTCGCGCGGGACCGGCGTGCCGAACGGGCTGGTGGAGCGCCGCAGCCGGGCCAGGCGTCGCCGCATGTCCACCAGCGCCTGGTCGGTGAACCCGGTGCCGACGTGGCCGACGTAGACCAGGCCCGTCTCGTCGTAGACCCCCAGCAACAGCGACCCGACCGTGCCCGAGCGCCGCCCCTGGCCCGGCTTCCACCCTCCGACGACGACCTCCTGGGTCCGCCGCAGCGGCGTCTTGACCCACGCCGGCGAACGCCGCCCCGGCTCGTAGCGGGACGTGACGCGTTTGCTGACGATGCCTTCCAGCTCGTGCTGCTCGGCGACGTGCAGGATCGTCGCCGGTTCGGTGTCGGGGAAGCTCGGCGGCACCTGGATCGCGTGCTCGCCGGGCAACTGCAACGCGGTCAACACCGCCCGCCGCTCCAGGTAAGGCCGGTTCCACACCGGGCGACCGTCCACCACGAGCACGTCGAACACGTAGTAGGCGACCGGGGCCACCCGCAGCGCCCGCACACCGAGCGCGTGACGGGTGCGCCGCTGGAGCAGCTGGAAGCTGGGACGCCGGTCCGGGCCGAGGGCGACGATCTCGCCGTCGAGCACCACGGTGCGCCCGCCCACCACCTCCGACAGCACCCGCAGCTCCGGGAAGCGGTCGGTGAGGTCGAGCTGGTTGCGGCTGAGCACCCGCACCCGACCGCCCTGGCAGTACGCGATCCCGCGGTAGCCGTCCCACTTGAACTCGACCGCCCACCCCGGTCCGGTGGGCGGTTCGCCCAGGGTGGCCAGCATCGGCGCGATGACGGGCTGGTCGCCGGCGGCGATCGCCGCGTGTTCCACCTCGACCACCTCCGGCACCGACGGGGTGTTCATCGTGACCGGGATCGAGGCGGGGCGCGAGCGCAGCGCCCGACAGGCGGCCCCTCGCGCCACACGAGTGGCGGACGAGCCCGCCACCAGGCAGCATGACGGCGTGACGAACCCCTACGCCATCGAGACCGAGGACGGCTACCACGAGCAGGCCGAACGGCTCGGGGCGACGAGGGACCACGCCGACCGCGTCCTGCGCCGGGCCGTCACCGACGCCGCCACGACGCCCGGCACGAACCCGTACCGGCTCGCCTACCTGCAACTCGCCGCGGACCTGAACCGGAACCCCGAGTAGCCGCCGTTCGACGCTCCTCGGCGGCCCGCCCCACGTCGCGGGCTCGCGGTACGTCGGCGCCGCGCCGGGTCCGTCACCTGCACGGGTGCAAGAGCGGACGACCGGACTCGTTCCGTTTGCGGGAGTGGATCGTGGCACCCATGCTCGGTCGCGGAAGAGGGCCGTCGGGTGATCGTGGCCCGGTCGCTTCCCCGCGTCACGCGACGAGCCGGCCTTCCCACGAGGAGTGACCACGTCCATGCCCAGCCCCGGTCCATCCGCGCCGCGCATCGCCGAGGGCGTCGCCGTGGTCGTGTCCGTCCAAGGGGATCGGGGCGACCTGGCCGTCGCCGTGGACGACCTGCTGTCCACCTTGGACCGGGTCGGGGAACGCCACTGCGTGCTCCTCGTGCTCCCCGACGACGGCCCGGCCACCACCGGCGACGTCGCCGAGGGGTTGGCCACCCGCTACCCGGACCGGGTGCGGGCCGTCCGCCGCGGACCCGGCAACGGCGAGCCGACGGGCCTGGCGGCGGCCTTGGCCGAGACCGACCACCGGCGGATCTTCCTGACCGACGGCCGCATCCCCGCCGCACGCCTGCCTCCCCTGCTCGCGACGGCGCGGACGGAACGGGCCGACCTCGTCGTCGCGTACCGGCGCGGCCCCGGCGACCGACCGCGGCGACGGATGTCGTGGCTGCGGGCGGTGGTGCCCCCGGCCGCGTCGCGCACCGGCCGCCCGGGTCCGGGCCACTACCTCGTCGACCGGCGGACCCTGACCGACCTGGACCTGGTCCCGCGGTCCGCCGCGGCACGCGGCGAACTGCTCGCCGAGCTGCGCCGGCGTGACGCGAGGATCCTCGTCGAGCACGTGCCCGGACGGCACCGCCCCCCGGTGATCACGCCCGCGGCCCGGAAGGGCCTGGTCCGCCGGGGCCTCGCCCGCGTGGTCGCGCCACGCGACCCGCTCCTGCGGGCGGTGGTGGTGGTCGCCGTGGCGTTGTCGGTCGGCGCCTGCGCCGCGGTGGCCGCGAGCGGGATGACGCTGGCGTACCCGGACGCGGTGTCGCACCTGCTGATCAGCCGCCGGGTGCTCGACGCGTCCACGCCCGGCGCCGCACAACTCGGCGGGGTCTGGCTGCCGCTGTCGCACGTGCTCGCCCTGCCGCTCGTCGGCCACGAGTCGTGGTACCACACGGGCGTCGTGCCGAGCGCCGTGTCGATGTGCGCCTACGTCGCCACCGCGTCCTGGCTGTACCGCATCGGCTTCGCGCTCACCGGCCGCCGCACGGGCGCGGTGACCACGGTCCTGGTGTTCTGCGCCAACCCCAACGTCCTGTACCTGCAGAGCACCCCGATGACCGAGGCGCTGCTGCTCGCCTGCCTGGCCGCGGCGACCTGGCACCTGCTGCGCTGGTGCCGGGAGGGCGACTACCGCCACCTCCTGGCCACGGCCGTGGCCGTCCTCGGCGCCACGCTGGTGCGTTACGAGGGCTGGGTCTTCCTGGTCGCGGTGGCGGTGGTCGTCGGCGTGTGCTCCTGGCGGCGGGCGCGGGCGCGACCGAAACCCTCCGTCCTCGTGCGGGCCGACCTGGTGTTCTTCGGCTGCCTGGCGGTCAGCGGCGCGGTCGGGTGGGCGCTGTGGAACGCCGCGATCTTCGGCGACCCGCTGAACTTCGTGCGCGGCGAGTTCGCCAGACCCGCCCTGTGGGTCGGCGCGGACGAGCGCGCCGTGGGCGACTGGGCCGTGTCGTCGCAGACCTACCTGCACGCCGCACGCCACGTCCTCGGCCCCGTCGTGCCGGCGGCGGCCGTGATCGGACTGCTCTGCTTCACGTGGCGGACCAGGCTGCGCGACGAGGCGCCGGCACTGCTGCCGCTGCTGGTGTTCCTGCCGTTCTTCGTCGTCGCGCTCCACTCCGGGCAGCGCCCGCTGCACGTGCCCGAGATCAGCGGCGACCTCTACAACGTGCGCTTCGCGCTCGTCCTGGTGCTGCCCGCGGCGGTGTTCACCGGGTACCTCGTCGCGCCGGCCCACCGGTCGCCTATCCGCTTCCTGCCCGCGGTCGCCGCGCTCGTGGGCTGCGCCCACCTGGCCCTGACCGGGACGGCCACCCTGCAGGAGGCCGCGGCCTTCCGCGCGGGCGCCACCGAACGCGTCAACGCCCGCGCCGCGGCGTGGCTGCGCGAGCACTACGACGGCGGACGCGTGTTGATGCAGTCGTGGGGCAACGAGACCGTCGCCTTCGCCTCCCGGATACCCACGGCCAAGGTGATCTACGAGGGCAGCTTCCGCCAGTGGGAGGCCGCGCTCGCCGACCCCGCCGGCCAGGCCGTCCGCTGGATCCACCTGCGCCGCACACCCGGCGGCGAGGACGAGGTGTGGCGGCGGCTGCACGACAGCCCGTCGGTCCACGCCGGCTACGAGCAGACCTACGCCGACGACCACCACGTCATCTACCGGCACGTGGAACCCCGAGCACCGGAGCGGCACAACGCATGAACGGGACGCAACGATCCATCGCCTACGTGTTCCCGGTCTTCAACGAGGCGGAGAACATCGAGCTGCTCCACGACACGGTGTGCCGGGTCACCCGGGACCTCGCCGACCGCTACCACTTCACCTTCATCTACGTGGACGACGGCAGCACGGACGACTCCGCCGGCCGGTTGCAGGCGCTGGCCGACGCGGACGACCGCGTCACCGTCATCGAACTGGCCCGCAACTTCGGCCACCAGACCGCGATCACCGCGGGCCTGGACCTCGCCGACGCCGACGCGGTGATCGTCATGGACAGCGACCTGCAGGACCCGCCACGGGTGAGCCTGGAGCTGATCGCGCGGTGGCAGCAGGGCTACGAGGTGGTGTACGCCCAACGCCGCTCACGCCGCGACTCGACGTTCAAGAAGCTCACCGCCAGTGCGTTCTACCGGGTTCTGCGCGCGATCGCCTCGGTCGACATCCCGCGCGACACCGGCGACTTCCGGCTCCTGGACCGCAAGGTGGTCGACGAGCTGCGCAAGTTCCGCGAGCGCGACCGGTTCCTGCGCGGGCTGGTCAGCTACATCGGCTTCCGCCAGACCGGCGTCCTGTTCGACCGGGACGAGCGGTACGCCGGCGCCACGGGCTACCCCCTGGGCAAGATGGTGCGGCTGGCCGCGGACGGCCTGCTCGGCTTCTCCGTCGCGCCGCTCAAGCTGATCAGCCGGCTCGGCTACGGCATCTCCCTGCTCAGCTTCCTCGGGATCCTCTACGCGGTCGGCGTGAAGGTCCTGGCGCCGGAGACCGCGGTGCCGGGCTGGGCCTTCACCGCCATCGCGCTGTTCTTCCTCGGCGGGGTGCAGATCACGATGCAGGGGGTGCTGGGCAGCTACATCGGCCGCACCTACGCCGAAGCGCAGAGACGACCGCTCTACACCGTCTCCTCGGTGCGCACCGCCGCCCCTCCCCGCACGCCGACGCCGACCGCGCCGGACCGGTCCGCGCAGCCCGGCGAACGGATGCTCAACCGGTGACACCCCACGTCCTCCACCGCGAGGTCGCCTTCCGACCACGACGACGGGCCGCGGTCACGGTGATCGGCCCCGACGAGGAGGACTTCGTGCACCACCGGAGCGCGGGAGCCCGTCGCGCATGACGACCGACCTCCCGCCGCACGACGTGGGCCGGCCCGTCCTCCCCGAGCGGTTCAGCGCGCGCAGGCTGCTCAGCCACGGCCAGCAGGTCGCCCTGGTGGCGGCGTCCGTCGTCCTGGCGGGTGCGGTCGTGGCCGGCGCCGTGACCACCGCCGCGCCGGGTCCGCTGTGGTGGGCGCAGGCGTCGGTGGCCGCGGTCACGACCGTCTACGTGGCCCTGATCTCCTTCCGGTGCCTGCTGGTGGTGGCCGGCCCCGGCGCCCGGATCATCCGGGCGGGGGACGGCGACCCGGCCGCCGACCACGACCTGCCGCCCTACACGGTCCTCCTCCCCGTGCACCGCGAAGAGGTGGTGCTGCCCGCGCTGGTCGAGACCATCCACCGGCTCGACTACCCCGACCAACGGCTCCAGGTGCTGCTGCTGGTCGAACAGGACGACGACGTCACCCGTGCCGCGCTGGACCACCTCGACCTGCCGCCCGCGTTCGAGGTGGTGCTCGTCCCCGAGGGAGGCCCCCGCACCAAGCCCCACGCGTGCAACGCCGGCCTGGCCCGCGCCACCGGTGAGCTGTGCGTCATCTACGACGCCGAAGACCGCCCCGAAGCCGACCAGCTGCGCAAAGCCGCCGCGGCGTTGCGCGCCCAACCGGACCGGGTGGTGTGCCTGCAGGCCGAACTGGCCTACTGGAACCCCTGGACGAACTGGCTGACCCGCAACTTCGCCGCCGAGTACGCCGTGAACTTCGCCCTGGCACTGCGCGGCCTCGACCGCTTCCGGCTGCCCATCCCGCTGGGCGGCACGTCCAACCACTTCCGGGTCGACGCCCTGCGCGCCCTCGGCGGCTGGGACCCCCACAACGTCACCGAGGACGCCGACCTGGGCGTGCGCATCGCCCGCCGCGGCTGGGAGGTGCGGATCTTCGACTCCGTGACCTACGAGGAAGCCAACAGCGAGCTGGGCAACTGGGTGCGCCAGCGCAGCCGCTGGATCAAGGGCTACCTCCAGACCTGGCTGGTGCACATGCGCCACCCCTGGCGACTGCTCCGGGACCTCGGACCCCGGGGGTTCCTCGCCTTCCAGCTGACGTTCGGCTTCACCACCCTCACCACGCTGGTCAACCCGCTGTTCTGGTCGCTGACGTGCCTGTACCTCGTCACCGGCCCGGATCCGATCCAACCGCTGTTCAGCCCGGCGGTGCTCTACGCCGGAACCGCCGCCATGCTGGGTGGCAACCTCGCCATGCTGTACCAGTTCATGGCCGGCTGCATGCAACGCGGCCTCCAGCGCGCCGTGCCGACCATGCTCACCGTCCCCCTGTACTGGGCCCTGATGAGCGCCGCCGCCTACAAGGCACTCGTCCAGCTCCTGCGCCCCGGCAAGCGCCACCACTGGGAACTCACGCGCCACGGCCTGGTCGGCGACCACGAGGAACGCCACGTGCTCCCGGGCTGACCCGCGCTGGTGAACCGCGCCGGGGCGGTCACGTCAGCCAGACCCGGTAAGCCACGACGGAGTGGGCCGGCACGCGGGCGCGCACCTCGTCGGTGGTCGTGCTCTGCTCCTTGCTCCACAGGTCGAACACCCGGTACCCGGCCGCGGACGGCAGGCCGACCGCGTCGACGGTGATGCCGATCTCGCGATCGGACACCCCGCGGTTGAACAGCACCACCACGGCCGACCCGTCCGACATCGGCTTCGTCCACACCTCCTGCTCGCCGTCGTCCCGCAGCCGGAACCCCTGCTTCCCGCCCCAGTCCTGGTTCACCGCGATGAGGTCGCGGTCCAGGAGGATGCCCTTCGTCCCCGGGCTCATCACCCTGAGGTCGTTGCCCGCGATCAGCGGCGCGTTCAGCAGCGCCCACATGGTGAAGTGGGCCCGGTCCTCGTGCTCGGCCATGCCCCCGTTGCCGACCTCCAGCATGTCCGGGTCGTTCCAGCCGTTCGGCCCGGAGTACCCCTCCAACCCGACCTGGAGGTCCAGCAACGCCGTCCAACTGGCCCAGGAGTCGGCGATGTCGCGGGTCGTGCGCCACAGGTGCCCGCCCGCCTTGCGCCCCCAGCCCTCCCACGGGCGCTCGTGCCCCCACTCGCAGATGGCGAACACGATCGGCCTGCCCGACTCGCGCAACGCGCGCCCCATCCTCGCGTACCGCTCGGCCGCGGGGCTGCCGTCGTTGTTGCAGTTGTCGTACTTGAGGTAGTCGACACCCCACTCGGCGAAGCTCCGCGCGTCCACCTGCTCGTGCCCGAGGCTGCCGGGGTAACCCGCGCACGTCCTCGCCCCCGCGTCGGCGTAGACCCCGAACTTCAACCCGCGCTCGTGCACGTAGTCCGCCACCGGCTTCAGGCCGTGGGGGAACTTCGCCGGATCCGGCGCCAACCGGCCCTGCTCGTCCCGTTCGCGCGCCATCCAGCAGTCGTCCAGGTTCAGGTAGGTGTAACCGGCGTCGCGCATCCCCGATTCGACCATCGCGTCCGCCGTCTCGCGAACCATCCGCTCCCCCACGTCACACCCGAACCGGTTCCACGAGTTCCACCCCATCGGGGGAGTCGGCGCCAAACCCGCCGACACGGAGCGCACCGACGACGGCGCGACCCCGCAGACCACGGCAACCATCACCACCGCGACCGCGACCCGAGCTGCCGACCGGCGCACGACACCCCCGTGGGACAAGACGACGTGGCTCAACGCAACCAGCACCGGCCGGCGGAGGAAACCGGGGAGCCGATTTTTCACCGAGCCGTGGGGCGCTTGGCGGGCCGGCCCGTCACCCGTGCCACGACGAATCCCGCTGGACGCACTCGCCGAGCCCTTGCCGACGAGGCCGCCGAGGTCGTCCTCACCGGGGTCCGGATCCCGCGCACGAACGCGATCACGGAACGGGGATCGCCCCCGGATCACCCGCTCCGTGGTAGGCCGGGCCAGGATTGTTCCCGGAGGTGTGATCCACGATGTCGGAGTCGACGGAGCCCTTGCCGGACGAAGGAGCCTCAAGGGTCGTCAACACGGTGACCGCGACCTCGGTGGGTGTCGCCGCACAGGTGGGTGTCGTTCACGGCGGCCTGCACCTGCACACGCCCTCCGACGTGGTCGTCCCTCGTCAGCTGCCCCTGCCGCCGAGACCTTTCGCCGGCAGGGGCGACGAGTTGGCGGCGTTGGACAGGCTGCTGGGCGTCGCGGCCGGTGAGGACGCCACGCGGGAGGCGCCGGCGCTCGCCGTGATCGGAGGTGTGGGAGGGATCGGCAAGACGTGGCTCGCCCTCCACTGGGCCCATCGCCGCGCGACGCGATTCCCGGACGGCCACCTGTTCGTCGATCTGAGGGGGTTCAGCCCCGAGGCCGACCCCGTGTCGCCCGCGACGGCGTTGCGGGGGTTCCTCCTCGCGCTGACGGGGAGACCCGACGCCGTCCCCGACGACACCGACACCAGGGCCGCCCTGTTCCGCAGCATCACCGCCGACCGGAAGGTGCTGATCGTCCTGGACAACGCGAGGGACGCCGCCCAGGTCGTCCCGTTGCTCCCGGGCGGTGCCGGGTGCGCCGTCCTGGTCACCAGCCGTCGAGTGCTGGGCAGTCTGGTCGGCAGGCATGGCGCGCACCTGATGGGCTTGGACGTCCTGAGCGATTCCGAGGCCCACAGCCTGCTGGTGCACAAGGTCGGTGTCGCTCGGGCCGCGGCCGAGCCGGACGCGGTACGGGACCTCATCCGTTCGTGCAAGGGCTTCTCGTTGTCGCTGGGCGTGATCGCCGCTCGCGCTCACGTCCACGCGAACATCCCACTGGCGGAGTTCGCGGCCGAACTGCGTGACGAAGGGATCGACGCGTTGGCCGACGACGATCCCGCAGCCGACCTCTCCGCCGTCCTGTCCTGGTCGTACCGGGTGTTGACCACCGAGCAGAAGAGGACGTTCGCGCTGCTCGGGATCGCACCCGGGCCGGACATCGCGTTGCCCGCAGCGGCGAGCCTCACCGGGCTGTCCGCCTCGGCAGCGGGACGGGCGCTGCGGTCCCTCACCGAGGCATCGCTGCTCAACCGGCAGCCGGACGGGCGCTACTCGATGCACGACCTCGTCCGCGGCTATTCCGCCCTCACCGCGCGACGCGAGTTGACGGAAGACGTCAGGAGGGCGGCCCTGACGCGCTCCGTTGACCACTACCTGCACACCGCGCTGACCGCCGACCGCATGCTGTACCCCCATCGAGAGCAGCCACGACTCGACCCGCCGACGCCGGGAGTCCGCCCTCAGCCCATGGGCGACGCCGCGGCGTCCCTCGCGTGGTTCGTCACCGAACGGTCCAACCTGCTCGCGGCCCAGCACACCGCCGCCCGGCTCGACCGGCATCACGCCGTGTGGCAGCTGGCGTGGGCGCACGCCACGTTCCACGCCTGGCGGGGGCACGCGGAGGACCGCCTCGCGCTGTGGCGAGCCGCCGTCGCCGCGGCTGAGGAGCTGTCCGAGCCGGCCGTCCTGGCCTTGGCACTCCGGCACCTGGGGAGGGCGCACGCGCGACTGGGCCGGCACGACGAAGCCGTCACGCACCTGAGCCGGGCACTGGTGGCGAGCCGGCGTCTCGACGATCCCGTGCACGAGGCGCACGTCCACTACCAACTGGCACGGACGCTCGGGCGCGCAGGGGATCTCGCGCGAGCGCTGGAGCACGCCACCCGGGCCAGGCGGCTGTACCGGGGCATCGACCGACCGATCTGGGAAGCCGATGCACTGAACGAGATGGCGAAGCTCAAGCTCGCGCTCGGCGACCACGACCGTGCACGCGACGACTGCCTGACGGCGCTCGCCACCCACGGCCGCCACGGCAACCGCGGCGGTGAGGCAGCCGTTCGGGAAGTCCTCGGTCACATCGACCACACGACCGGCGACCACCACGCGGCGATCCGCCACTACCAACGAGCGCTCGCCCTCCATCGCGACCACGGCAGCACCTCCGAAGCCGCGACCACACTGGATCACCTCGGCCGGGCGCATGCGGCACTCGGCCGGCACCGCCAAGCCCGTGCCGCATGGCAGGAAGCAGCGGCGCACTACCGGGAACAAGGCCTCCGCGGCGAAGCTCTCGACATCCAAGAGCGACTGGACGCCCTCGGCGGACACACCTGACGACGACCCGGCACGGGGGGTACCGCGCCCGGACGCGCTGTCATGCCGAACGGCGGACGTCGGCTTGCCGGAGCCTGGTCGATGAGCCTGCCGACGTCCGTGGGGTCGTGCGTGGCTGTCCGGCGACATGGGGAACGTGCCCCGGTAAGACGTCCGGCGCGGACTCCGCCGACCGACGGGCACGGTTGGCGATCTCCGGGCATACGATCCGGTCATGATCTCCGAACCGCCGCTGCCCGCCGATCTGCGGGCGCTGTTCGTCGACGCGGCCGATGCCGGTCGGTCGCTGTCGGTTCCGCTGCCGCCCGGCCGCCCCGGCGTCCCCCCGGGGGGGGGACACCGGCGGGCCGGGGGCCGGGCGCCCCGCAACGGCCCCGGGGGGGGTGTGGGCGGGGCGGCGCGCGGCGTGGGCGCGCGGCGCGCCGCCGCCCCCCCGCCCCCCGCGGCCCCCCGCGCCGGCCGCCCCCCCCCCCCCCCCCCCGCGTTCTGGCTCGGCGACGGGCCGGCGCCGGCCGGGCTGTGGACGCGGTTGCGTGCCGAGCACGGCCGGTCGGGGTTGTGGCCGCTGCTGTTGGACTCCCTGGACGACGAGGACGAGGAGTACCGGCCCTGGGCGAACGGCGAAGTGCTGCCCGGTGACATGTCCTCGCCGGGTGACCACGATCCGGACGCGGTGCTGGCGCGCTGGTGGGCCCGGAACACCGAAGGGGATCCCGACGACCTGCTGACGCCGGCCGAACGCGCCGCGGTCACCGCGCCGTTCGGCCGCACCTGGCCCGGGTTGGCGCCCACTCCGCCGCTCGCCGCGGACCCGGACCGCATCGCCGACGGGCTCGCGCAGCACCTCCTGGCCGGTCACCCGTCACTGCGCCTGGGCCTGGTGGCGGCGGACCGGGGCGCGGACGCGGTGACCGCGGCCGGTTGGACCGGCCCGGCGAACCACACCGGCGACACCGCCGAGATCTCGGCGGTGCTGCGCGGTTGGGAGGAGCGGTTCGGCGCGCGGGTCGTGGGCGTCGGGTTCGCCACGCTCGTGCTGAGCGTCGCCGCGCCTCCCCGCACCCGCGAGGGCGCGTTGGCCGTCGCCGCCGAGCACTTCGCGTTCTGCCCGGACAACGTCTGGCAGGGCGAACCTCCCCACACGCTCGCCGCCTACGCCGACCGGCTCGTGGACGACCACTCGTGGACCTTCTGGTGGGACTGACGGCCACCGCGCTCACGTGCGACACGGGAGACGGTCGCCGGCCTCGGTGTCGCCGCCCGTCGACCGGTGACCGCCGGGTTCAGAGGTAGCGGACGCCGGTCAGCTCCTCGGCGGCCGACCAGAGTCGCCTGCCGACCTCCGGATCGGCGGCCTCCCGGCTCAACCGCGCCCCGGCGACGGGGCCCCGCGTCTCCCAGAGCCTGGACGGGCCGAAGAACTGGCCGCCCCGCACCCCCGGTCCGATCGCGGCGCGCACCTGCGGCTGCGCGCCCTGCTCCACCGACTGGGTGCCCAGGAGCCCGAGCCGCGCGATCACCCTGCCGATCCGCCCCCGGTGCTCCCAGGCACGCGGGGTCAGGTTGGTGCGGGTGAGGCCGGGGTGGGCCAGCACACTGGCGATCGGCGACCCGGCGGCGCGCAGCCGGCGGTCCAGTTCGACGCCGAAGACGGTGGTGGCGAGCTTGGACCGGCCGTAGGCGGCAGCGGCCCGGTAGTCGCGCTCGAACATCAGGTCGCCGAAGTCCAGGTGCGCGGTCTTGTGGGTGATCGAGCTGAGGTTGACCACCCGGGCCGCCCGCGCCGCGGCCAGGGCGCCGAGCAGCAGGCCGGTGAGCGCGAAGTGGCCCAGCATGTTGGTGCCGAGCTGCAACTCGAAACCGTCGGCGGAGGTACGGCGTGGTCCGAGCAGCACCACACCGGCGTTGTTGACCAGCAGGTCGATCACCGGGTGGTCGGCGGCCAGCCCCGCCGCGAACGCCCGCACGGAGGCGAGCGACGCCAGGTCCAGCTCGCGCACTTCGACGTCGCCTTCGATCCGGCGGGCGGCCTCCCCGCCGGCGGCCGGGTCGCGCACGGCCAGCACGACGCGGGCGCCGCGGCGGGCCAACTCGGTGGCGGTGACCAGGCCGAGGCCCGAGTTCGCGCCGGTCACGACGGCGACCCGGCCGCGCAGGTCGGGGAGGTGGTCGGCGGTCCGTTCGGTCATCTGCTGCTCCTGGACGTGTCGGTGCTCCGGACCGACGACGCTAGGAGCGATCCGTGACATCTCGCTGGTTCGCGGTTGCCCGGGTCTGGGAGTCCTACCTTCGCCGGCCGGGGCCGGGGCACACTGGCGCCGTGAGCAGCCCTCGTCCGCACGCCCGGGAGTTCGGGGACTTCCTGCGCGCCAGGCGCGGCCGGCTGCGCCCGCACGACGTCGGTCTGGAGCCGGGCGGCCGGCGCAAGGTCACCGGGCTGCGCCGCGAGGAGCTGGCCCTGCTGGCCGGGCTGAGCACCGACTACTACCAGCGGATGGAGCAGGGCCGGGAGGTGCGCCCGTCCGACGACGTCCTGCACGCGCTCGCCGGCGCGCTCGGCCTCGACGACCGGGAACGCCGCCACCTGTTCGCGCTGGCCCACGCCGCCCGACGGCCGGTGCCCGCGCCGGTGGACCGCGGTCCGGAACGGGTGCCGAACAGCACGCGGCGCCTGCTGCGGGTGCTGGACACCCCGGCGGTCGTCCTGGGCCGGCACCTCGACCTGCTCGACTGGAACCCGATGGCGGAAGCGCTGCTCGGCAGCCCGGACGGCTATCCGCCCGACCGGCTCAACATGCTCCTGCTGATGTTCGAGGACACGCTGACCGGCGAGCGGAGCTGCCCGGACTGGGAGCGGCAGGCCCTGGACTACATCGGCATGATGCGCGCCGCCGTCGCCACCGACCCCACCCACCCGCGCGCCACCGCGATCGTCGGCGAGCTGAGCATCCGCAGCGCCGAGTTCCGGCGGCTGTGGGCCCGGCACGAGGTGCGCGAGTCGGTCAGCGGCACCAAGACCTTCCGGGTTCCCGAGGTCGGCGACATCACCCTGGACTGGGACACCTACCCGCTGCCGGGCAGCCCCGGCCCGGTCGTGCTCGTCTTCACCGCCGAACCGGGCAGCGCCGACGCCGACCGCCTGCGACTCCTGGCGTCCTTGCACGCGACCCGCTCGGAGCCTCCCGGGAAGGGCTGCTCCTGACGTCCGGGCGGCCGGACCGGCTGACCACGACGATTGAACGGCCGGGCATTCCGCGTGGCCCACGAATTGATCACCACTCGTCCGATCGCGCCGACGCAAATGTTTCGCCACCGGCTGCGCCTTCGCGTCCGTTCGGCTTACTGCCAAACGCGCGCTCCCGTGCAAAAGTAGGGCCCGGAGTCCTCTTCCGTCGCCCTTGGAGCGCATTCATGACATCAAAGGTGCTGTTACGCCTGGCCGGGGTTCTCGGTGCCGCGCTGTTGTCCGTCACGGTGGCCGCGGTCCCCGCGCAGGCGACCCTCGATTCCGGTCAACCCGTGAGCATCCAGCTCCGCGGTTACTCGTCCACCGGGGCCGAGACCCTGGTGGGGCGCATGACCGGCACCATCCGGTTCGACAGCGGCAACTCGCTCTTCCGGGTGGACGCGACCGTGGAACGGCAGTCGAGCTACGTCGACAGCAAGGTCTACATCGAGGTGAACGGCTCGTCTTATGACGCCGTCTACCAATCCGGCGCCATCGCCCGTGATTTCCCCTACGGTGGCACCGTGCAAAACGTCCGGCTGACCCTGGAAGGGCTGTACTACGACGGCGCGACCAATACGGTGAAGACGGTCAAGCGCAGCGCGTTCTACGACAACCCGTTCAACTGAGCCATTCCGGCCCCGGGTGGCGCCGGGAGGTGGTGGTGCGCGGGTCGAAGGACGTCCCGGTCGTGCCACGACCACGGGTTCAGGTCGTCCCCCGGCGGACCGCCGCGTCGAGGTCGGCGAGGTGCGCTTGGACGCGCTCGGCGTCGGCGTGGCGGCCCTGCCGGCGGTAGAGGTCCAGTGCCTCCTGCCACGCGGCGCGGGCTCGGGTGTGGTCGCCCAGGGCGGTGTGGGGGTGGCCGAGGTTGTTCAGGGTGTCGGCGGCCTCGGTGGTGTTGCCGACCGTGCGGTACAGGGCCAGCGCTTGCCGGTAGTGGTCGATGGCCTCGCGGTGGTGGCCGGTGTGGTGCTCGATCCAGCCGAAGCTGTCCAGGGTGTCCGCCTCGCCGTCGGGGTCGCCGTGGCGGCGGTAGAGGTCGAGGGCGGCCCGGCAGTGCTCGCGGGCGTCGTCGTACTCGCCGACCCGGGCGGCGTACCAGCCCACCATGTTGAGCGCGGTGGCTTCCCACACCGGGTGGTCGAGGGCGCGGAAGAGGTCCAGGGCGTGCCGGGCGTGCTCCAGGGCCCGGTGGTCGTCCCCGTGCTGTTCCCAGGCCCACGTGAGGGCGTGCTGGGTGTGGGCCTGCTGGGTGAGGTCGTGGTGCTCGCGGGCGAGGGCGAGGGCCCGGTGCAGGTGGGTGATGGCGCGGTCGTGCCGCTCCAGTTCGGCGAGGGCGTGGCCGAGCAGGCGGTGGGCGAGGATCCGGGCGGCCGGATCGGGCAGGTGGGCGGCGGCGTCGGCGGCCGCTTGCCACACGGCCAGGTCGTCGTGGACGTGCCCGCGCAGGCGGTGGAAGGTCCCCAGGCTCCACGCGATCTGCCACACGACCCGGTGGCGCCGACGGGTGGCGGCGGTGTGCTGGACCGCCAGGAGGTGGAGGTGGTGGTCGTCCATCCACGCCAGGGCGGCCGCGCGGTCGGGCAGCCGGAGGGGCCGGGACCCCGGCACGGGCGGGTCGAGCCGGATCTCCGGTCGGTGGGGGTTCAGGAGCCGTTCGGCGTGGTGGGCGGTGTGCAGGTGGAAGTCCGTCAACCGCTCCAGGGCGGCCTCCCGCTCCGGTTCGGGCAGCTGGTCGGCGGCGGAGGCGGCGAAGGCGCGGACCAGGTCGTGCATCGCGTGGCGGCCGTGCGGGTGCCGGTCGAGCAGCGAGTGGTCCTCCAGGACGCGCAGGGCCCGGCGGGCCTCGGCCGTGGTCAGGCCGGTGAGGGAGGCAGCGGCGGGCACGTCGATGTCCGGGCCGGGCGCGATGCCCAGCAGCACGAACACCATGCGCTGCCGTGCGGTGAGGCGGTGCAGGGACCAGGACAGCACGGCGGGCAGGCTGGCGGTGACGTCGGTCTCGTGGTCGAGCGCGTCCAGGCCCGGTTCGCGCAGTTCCGCGGCCAGCTCGGCCAGCGGGAGCCGGGGACGGGTGGCGGCGTGCCGTGCGGTGATCGCCAGGGCCAGGGGGTGCCGGCCGCACAGCCCGACCAGCTCGTCCACGGCGTCGGGTTCGGCGTCGGTGCGGTGCGCGCCCAGGCGGGACGTCAGCAGGGCGCGGGATTCGCCGGGGGTGAGCACGCCCAGGGGCAGGTGGTGCGCGCCGTGCCGGTCGATCAACGACGGCAGGCTGGTCCGGCTCGTGACCAGCACGGTGCAGGTGGGGCTGCCCGGGAGCAACGGGACGACCTGGTCGGCGGTGGCCGCGTTGTCCAGCACCACCAGCGCCCGTCGCCCGGCCATCAGGCTGCGGTACAGGACATCCGGGTTCGACTGGGCGCGGTCGGGGGCGACGCCCAGGGCGGCGAGGAAGCCGCGCAGCGCGTCGGCCGGGTCGACCGGGTCCCCGGCGGGGCTGAACCCCTGGAGGTCCACGAACAGTTGCCCGTCGGGGAACCGGTGCAGGTTGCGGTGCGCCCAGGACAGCGCGAGCCAGGTCTTGCCGATCCCGCCCACACCACCGATCGCCACCGTCCCGGTCACCACCTCCCCGGACGCGTCGCCCGAAGCCCCGAGCAGCGCGCGGTCGAGCGCGGCCAACTCGGGGACGCGGCCGGTGAACGGCGCGGGAGCGGCGGGCAGTTGGCGCGGCGTCACCGGTGACCGGTCCTCCTCCGGAGCGGTCAGGTCGGGGTCCGCGGACAGGATCCGCTGGTGGAGCCGCCGCAGTTCCGACCCGGGCTCGGCGCCCAGTTCGTCGGCCAGCCGGGCGCGCAGGCGCCGGTACTGGTCCAGGGCCTCGGCCTGGCGGCCCGCGCGGTAGAGCGCCAGCATGAGCTGCGCGGTCACGTGCTCGTTCAGCGGGTGCGCGGTGGTGCGGTCGGTGAGTTCGGGCAGCAGCGCGGAATGCCGCCCGAGCCGCAGCGCCAGGTCCAGGCGGTCGGTGTCGGCGGCGAACCGCTCCCGCTCCAGCGCGTTGCGCACCGTGGTGGTCCACGGTGTGTCCAGCCCCAGCAGCGCCTCGCCCCGCCACAACGCCGACGCCCGCTCGGCCAGTTCGAGTGCCCGCGCCTGGTCCGTCTCGGCGCGCGCGAAGGCGACGAGCCGGCGGAACCGGTGCACGTCCACCGCGTCCTCGTCCACGACCAGCTCGTACCCGTTCGCCCGGTGCACGATGTGGGCCTCGTGGGTGTCCCGCAGCGCCCGGCGCAGGCGCGACAGGTAGCCGTAGAGGGTGTTCCGACCACCGTGCGGCACCCGGTCGCCCCACGCCCGGTCGAGCAGTTGGTCGGCGGACAGCCACTGGTTGGCCTCGATCAGCAGCACCGCCAGCACGCACCGCTGCCGGGCGTGGCCCAGGTCGACCGGTCGTTCCCCGATGGTCGCCCGCACCGGCCCCAACACGCGGAACTCGACCGCCACCACGGGACTCCCCTCGACGACCGGCCCCCTGGTACCGGTCTAGCAGGGGCGTCCGGCGGTTGCAGGTTTCCCGCAGGTTTTCGTTCGTTCGGTCGAGCAAGGTGGCGACGTGGCGGGAACCGGGCGGGGGAAGCGGACCGACGCCGGAGGGCAGTCCGGCGTCACCGTTCCCCGCCGTGCTTCGACGGGGGTTCGGATGAACCGCGCAGGGGATCGGGCCCGTGCGCGATTGCCGCTGCCGCTCGCCGCGCTGCTCGGCGTCCTCCTGGCCGCGGGGTGCTCGTGGGGCGCGGAGATGGAAGCGCTGGGAGCACGTCTCCAGGAGGCCGGCTACACCGAGATCGGCGTCGGCCACGTCAACACCAACGGGTACGACCTCGTGCAGGTCGAGGCCACCAAGCCGGCGGCCGACGACAACGGCGTCGAGATAGCCCGCCTCGTCTGGCACACGTACGCGGAGGAGGTGGACCAGGTCGCGATCACCCTCAACGGCACCACCCGGTCCGCCACGAGGGACGAGTTGCTGGAGGAGTTCGGCCCCCGCCAACTCGACCCGAACCCGGACGAGGACACCGATCCGGTCGACGTCCTGATCCGGGTGGCCGTCGTCATCCTGGTCATCGTCGTCCTGGTCAAGGTGCTGGGCTTCCTCGGCCGCCTCGGCCGCGGGTCGGGACCGGGGAGGCTGTGACCGGCTGCCGCCGGCAGCACCGGGCGGTCGCCGAGCGGCACACCGGAACCCGGGACGGCGCCGCCGCGCCCCGGAACGGGTCACGCGGCGACGCCGCCCGGGGGGGGGGGGGGCCCCCCCGGGGGGGGGCGCCCCCCCCCCCCCCCGCCCCACCCCCCCCGGGC
>NZ_JBHYXZ010000063.1:0-36015 GCF_042752395.1 Actinosynnema sp. NPDC059335
TTCCGGCCCATCGTGGCTGTGGGCACCGTCGGTGCCCCCTTGACACGCGCGGTTGGGCGTTGCCAGGTCGGCGGGATGACACGGCCCCCTCCTTTTGTGGGGAAAGAGCCCTCGCACTGGGGGCGGCTCGCCAGCCGCGTTACGCGGTGCGTGCGGGCCTTTCTCCACAAAGGGAGGGCTTCGTGTCATCCCGCCGACCTGGCGCAGCCCTACCGCACGTGTCAAGGGGGCGTTGTGCAGGTTTTGCCTGGTCGTGCGCTGATGTCGCCCCCTTGACGCGTGTGGTAGCCCTTCGGGAGGTCGGTGGGATGGCACGAAACCCGGACCCACAACCCAACAGGGGGATCCGGGCGGGGTTGTCCATCCTGCTGATCTGCCCGTCCGGCGAGGACGCTTGTGGTCTTTTCGCCACTACCCGCCGCCCAACTCGTCCCCAGTCCCCCCAGACCGGCCATTCGGGGGACCGCAACCGGGGGCTAACCCCCCTTCCCCGACCGCCCCGACCCGGCCAGGATTGACGGGTGACCCAGCCTGTGCGCCCCGAGGACATGCGGGCCTCCGACGCCGAGCGCGAACTGGTCCAGCAGTCGCTGCACCGCGCCCACGCCGACGGCAGCCTCGACCTGGCCGAGTTCGACGCCAGGGTGGCACGCGCCTGGCAGGCCAAGACGAGGGGCGAACTGGCCGCCCTGACCGCGGACCTGCCGACCGTGCACCCCACGCCACCCGCCCAGGTCGCCGTCCCGACACCGAAGAAGACCGGCAACGGCCGCAAGGCGCTGAAGGTCCTCACGACGATCTGGCTGAGCATCAGCGTCCTCAACTTCGCCCTCTGGCTGCTCGTGAGCCTCCTCGGCGGCGACGGCCTGGTGCACCCGTGGTTCCTGTGGGTCGCCGTCCCACCGGGCGCGGTGCTCGGCGTCATCTGGGTCAGCACCAACGGCGACCGGAAGCCGAAGCCGTAACGCTGTTACCATCGACCGGCGAGGGGAGGCGCGCGTGCCGGAGTCCTTCATCCGAGCGAGTGACAACGACCGGGCGGCGGTCGCCGCGGAGCTGATCCGCGCCCACACCGAGGGCAGGCTCACCCTGACCGAGTTCGACGAGCGCACCCGCGCCGTCCACGAGGCCCGCACGTACGCCGACCTCGCCGCCCTCACCGCCGACCTGCCCATCGACCCGGTCACACCCACCGCACCCCCGACCGCCACCGCACCCCCGACCACCGTCACACCGACGACCGCCACACCGACGACCGCCACGCCGACGACCGCCACGCCCGCCGACCCGCGCCCGTCCCGCACCGTCGCCAAGGGCCTGACCACCGCCTGGGTCGCCGCGAGCACGGTCAACTTCCTCGTCTGGGGCGTCCTGAGCCTGGTCCTCGGCGAGGTCCTCTACCCGTGGTGGCTGTGGGTGGCGGTGCCCTGGGGGGCCCTGCTGCTGGCCGGCCGCCTGGGCCGATTTGGGCGTTCGAGCTGACGCGCGTACGATGGACAGGTGGCGCACACGTCGCGCCGGTTCCGTCATGCCCGGGAGTGCCGACTCCCGGACGGTGGCAGGGGTTCGCAAGGGCCTTGAGGAGTCGGGGTGCCGCGTGCCCGCACTCCGGAAGTAACACCCACCGTCACGAAACGCGGAGGACATGGGCAAGAAGGACGGGGCCATTGAGGTCGAGGGCCGCGTAGTCGAGCCGCTCCCCAACGCGATGTTCCGCGTCGAGTTGGAGAACGGTCACAAGGTCCTGGCACACATCAGCGGCAAGATGCGTCAGCACTACATCCGCATCCTCCCTGAGGACCGGGTTGTCGTGGAGCTCTCGCCCTACGACCTGTCCCGCGGGCGCATCGTCTACCGCTACAAGTGACCTCCGGCGCGCCCCAGCACGGGCGCACCGGCTGACGCAGGAGAAGCTCAGGCGTGAAGGTCCAGCCGAGCGTCAAGAAGATCTGCGACAAGTGCAAGGTGATCCGCCGCCACGGCCGGGTCATGGTGATCTGCGAGAACCTGCGCCACAAGCAGCGCCAGGGCTGAGCGGAGCACAGCCGGCACGAGTCGAGTCTTCCACGGACGCGACACCGAGTAAGCCTCTTCGCACCTGTCCCACCGGCACGACCGGTGGGGCACACCCCCGGACTCCAGGCCGGGGCCGGGACACCGGTCGTGAGAGCGACCGGAACTGACACAGCGAGTCAGTCCCGGGATCGGGCGAGGAGCAGACCTGGAGCGACACCACTGTTAGGAGCAAGCGCCGTATGGCACGACTCGCTGGCGTCGACCTCCCCCGCGAGAAGCGGTTGGAGATCGCGCTCACCTACATCTTCGGCATCGGTCGCACGCGCTCGAAGGAGCTGCTGACCGCCACCGAGATCTCCCCGGACATCCGGGTGAAGGACCTCGGCGACGACGACCTGGCGAAGCTGCGGGACTACATCGAGAACAACTTCAAGGTCGAGGGTGACCTCCGCCGCGAGGTTCAGGCCGACATCCGCCGGAAGATGGAAATCGGCTGCTACGAGGGGCTGCGCCACCGTCGCAACCTGCCCGTCCGCGGGCAGCGCACCAAGACGAACGCGCGCACTCGTAAGGGTCCGAAGAAGACCGTCGCCGGCAAGAAGAAGGCCGGGAAGAAGTAAGACCTCGCGTCTCTAGCCAGTAGGAGTTCACCCAGAAATGCCACCCAAGTCCCGCCAGGGCGCCGGGGTCAAGAAGGTCCGGCGCAAGGAGAAGAAGAACGTCTCGCACGGCCAGGCGCACATCAAGAGCACGTTCAACAACACCATCGTGTCCATCACGGACCCGATGGGGAACGTGATCAGCTGGGCGTCCGCCGGCCACGTCGGCTTCAAGGGCTCCCGCAAGTCCACGCCGTTCGCCGCGCAGATGGCCGCCGAGAACGCCGCCCGCAAGGCCGCCGAGCACGGCATGCGCAAGGTGGACGTGTTCGTGAAGGGTCCGGGCTCCGGCCGCGAGACCGCGATCCGTTCGCTGCAGGCCGCCGGTCTCGAGGTCGGCACCATCCAGGACGTGACCCCGCAGCCCCACAACGGCTGCCGCCCGCCCAAGCGGCGCCGGGTCTGAGGCACGGGGAGGAGTAAGACAACATGGCTCGCTACACCGGACCGGCCACTCGCATCTCGCGCCGTCTCAAGGTCGACCTCGTCGGCGGGGACCAGGCGTTCGAGCGTCGTCCTTACCCGCCCGGCCAGCACGGCCGCGGTCGGATCAAGGAGTCGGAGTACCTGCTCCAGCTCCAGGAGAAGCAGAAGGCCCGCTACACGTACGGCGTGCTGGAGAAGCAGTTCCGGCGCTACTACGAGGAAGCGGTCCGCCGCCCCGGCAAGACCGGTGAGAACCTGCTCCAGATCCTGGAGTCCCGGCTGGACAACGTCGTGTACCGCGCGGGTCTCGCGCGCACCCGCCGCCAGGCCCGCCAGCTGGTCAGCCACGGTCACTTCATCGTGAACGGCCAGAAGGTCAACATCCCGAGCTTCCGGGTGTCGAAGTTCGACATCATCGACGTGAAGCCGAAGTCGCTGCCCACGCTGCCCTTCGAGGCCGCGCGCGCTTCCTTCGGCGACCGGCCGATCCCGGCGTGGCTCCAGGTCGTGCAGTCCAACCTGCGCATCCTGGTGCACCAGCTCCCGGAGCGGGCGCAGATCGACACGCCCGTCACCGAGCAGCTCATCGTCGAGCTCTACTCGAAGTGATCCTCCCGGCGGGGCGGTCCGGGGGAGCGATCCCCGGGGCCGTCCCACCGGTCGGGTCCCGCGACGGCACGGAATGGTGTGCCGAACGCGTTCGCCGGTCTCCGCGACCGGTTCCCACGACGTCAAATAGCGGGCGTCGGGGTCAGAGAGGAAGAACCCAGTGCTGATTTCCCAGCGTCCCTCGCTCAGCGAGGAAGCGGTCAACGAGACCCGTTCCCGGTTCGTCATCGAGCCGCTGGAGCCGGGCTTCGGCTACACCCTCGGCAACTCCATCCGCCGCACCCTGCTGTCGTCCATCCCCGGCGCGGCCGTGACCAGCATCCGCATCGACGGCGTGCTGCACGAGTTCACGACCGTCCCCGGCGTGAAGGAGGACGTCACCGACATCATCCTCAACCTCAAGGAGCTGGTCGTCAGCTCCGAGGAGGACGAGCCGGTGACCATGTACCTGCGCAAGCAGGGGCCGGGCGCGGTGACCGCCGGCGACATCGTGCCCCCGGCCGGTGTCACCGTGCACAACCCCGACCTGCACATCGCCACCCTGAACGGCAAGGGCAAGCTGGAGATCGAGCTCGTGGTCGAGCGCGGTCGCGGCTACGTCCCCGCCGTGCAGAACAAGCAGGCCGGCGCCGAGATCGGCCGCATCCCCGTCGACTCGATCTACTCGCCCGTCATGAAGGTGACCTACAAGGTCGAGGCCACCCGTGTCGAGCAGCGGACCGACTTCGACAAGCTGATCCTCGACGTCGAGACCAAGCCGTCGATCACGCCGCGCGACGCCGTCGCGTCGGCCGGCAAGACGCTGGTCGAGCTGTTCGGCCTCGCCCGCGAGCTGAACGTCGACGCCGAGGGCATCGAGATCGGCCCCTCGCCCGCCGAGGCGGACACCATCGCGGCGTTCGCGATGCCGATCGAGGACCTGGACCTCACCGTCCGGTCCTACAACTGCCTCAAGCGCGAGGGCATCCACACCGTGGGCGAGCTGGTCTCGCGCAGCGAGGCGGACCTGCTGGACATCCGCAACTTCGGCGCCAAGTCGATCGACGAGGTCAAGATGAAGCTCGTCGGCCTCGGCCTCGCGCTGAAGGACAGCCCTCCCGGGTTCGACCCCTCGGCCGCCGCCTCCGACTACCCCACCGAGGGCTGGGGTGCGGACACCGCCGTGGACACCCACGACGACGGCCAGGACTACGCGGAGACCGAGCAGCTCTGAGGCCGCTGAGCGGCCGGGCCGGAGCAGAGGATCAGAAAGAAATCCGAGGAGCAATTCGATGCCCACCCCCACGAAGGGACCCCGTCTCGGGGGCTCGCCGGCCCATGAGCGGCTGATGCTGGCCAACCTGGCCACGTCCCTGTTCACCCACGGTCGGATCACGACCACCGAGGCCAAGGCGAAGCGGCTGCGCCCGTACGCCGAGAAGCTGATCAGCAAGGCGAAGGTCGGCGACCTGCACAACCGTCGCGAGATCCTCAAGGTCATCCGTGACAAGGACATCGTGCACAAGCTGTTCGCCGAGATCGGCCCGCAGTTCGCCGACCGCCCCGGTGGTTACACCCGCATCACCAAGACGCTGCCGCGCAAGGGCGACAACGCCCCCATGGCCGTGATCGAGCTGGTCGCGGAGAAGACCGTCACCTCCGAGGCGGAGCGCGCCCGCAAGACCAAGTTCGCCAAGGACGAGGCCCCGAAGGCGGTCGAGCCCGCGGAGACGAAGTCCGAGGACGTGCCGGACCAGGACGCCGAGGCGCCCGAGTCGGCGACCAAGGACGCGACGGAGGAGCCCGCCGAGGGCGCCGACGACGCTTCCGCGGAGGCCCCGAAGGCCGAGGACAAGAAGGACGAGTCCTGACGGACGCGCACTTCACCGACGAGCCCGTCGTTCCCGCTGGGGACGACGGGCTCGTTCGTGTGCGATTGGACCTGGGCTACGACGGCACGGGGTTCTCCGGGTGGGCCCGGCAGCCGGGCCGCCGCACGGTGTGCGGGGTGCTGGAGGACACCCTGTCGACGGTGCTGCGCGAGGACGTGCAGCTCACCGTGGCGGGCCGCACGGACGCGGGCGTGCACGCGTCGGGGCAGGTGGCGCACGCGGACCTGCCCGTGTCGGTGGACGTCGCGGGCCTGCCGAGGCGCCTGGCGCGGGCCCTGCCGGCCGACGTGCGGGTGTTCTCCGCGCGGGTCGTGCCCGCCGAGTTCGACGCGCGGTTCGCCGCGCTGCGCCGGCACTACGAGTACCGGGTCACCGACGCCCCGTTCGGTGCGCACCCGCTGCGCCGGCTGGACACGCTGGCCTGGCCGCGCCCGCTGGACCTCGACGCGTTGAACGAGGCGTCGCGGCTGCTGCTGGGCGAACGGGACTTCTGCGCGTTCTGCAAGCGGCGCGAGGGCGCGACCACGATCCGCGAGCTGCAACGCCTGGAGTGGGTGCGCGACGGCGACGTGCTGACCGCGCACGTGTCCGCCGACGCGTTCTGCCACTCGATGGTGCGCAGCCTGGTCGGCGCGCTGCTCGCGGTGGGCGAGGGCCGCAAGCCGGTGGGCTGGCCCGCGTCGCTGCTGTCGCTGACCGGGCGGTCGAGCGAGGTCGCGGTGGCGCCGGCGCACGGGTTGTCGCTGGTCCGGGTCGACTACCCGGCCGACGACGAGCTGGCCGCGCGGGCCGCGGTCACCCGGAACGTGCGTGCCGCGCCGACCACGTGAGCCAGACCGCGCCGCCCAGCGGGATCTCCACCAGGTACGTGTAGAACGCGAACAGCAGCACGCCCGCCACGGCGGGCGCGGCGGGCGTGCCCAGGCCGACCAGCAGCGCGATGGTGCCGTTCTCGCTGACGCCGAACCCGCCCGGTGTGATCACGACCAGCGTGAGCAGCCGGCTCACCGCGAACGCCGCGACGGTCGGCCCGAGCCCGAGGTGCACGCCCGCGGCGGCCAGGCACCACCACAGCAGGACGCCCTGGAGCAGCAGGTAGCCGAGCATGCCGAGGGTCATCCGCCGCCAGCCCTGCCGGATGACGTGCCCGGTCTGCCGGCGCAGCCGCAGCAGGAACCGGGTGGCGCGCCCGCCGAGGACCCTCCCCAGCCACCGCAGGCGCAGCAGCACCGCCACGGCCGCCGCCAGCGCGACGGCCGCCGCCACCGTCGCGGCCAGGACGCCGTCGCCGAGCACGACCGCGCCCTGCACGGCCAGCGCGAGCAGCGGCAGCGCCGTCCGTGACGCCGCGTTCCACAGGCCGGTGACGATCGCCGACGTGGTGATCGCCCTCGCCGAGTGGCCCCAGCTCGACGCCATCGCCGCGGTCACCGCCACCCCGACCGCGCCGCCGAACGGCAGCACGTTGCTGACCGCGCTGCCCGCCGCGTTCAGGCCGAACGCCTGGGTGTGCCGCAGGCCGGGCAGCGAGGCGGTCAGCACGAAGGTGTAGGCCCAGAGCCCGGCGAGCCACAGCGCCGTCAACCACAGCGCGGTGCCGACCCCGACGTCCCGCAACCGTGCGCCGACGGCGGACCACGCCACCCCGCCCACCGCGGGCACGAGCGCCACCACCAGCCACGCCGCCAGCCCCAGTGACGCCAGCGACGCGAGGACGCGCGGCCACCGCCTCACCGGGCTCGCAATCGTTTGCGCTCGACGTACCACTCGGTGCCCAGGACGACGTCGAACACCGGCGGCGGGAGCTTGAGCAGGGCGGCGAGGGTGCGGGTCGACTCACCGCCGGTGGTCTGCGTGGCGTGCGCCGCCATGGCCGCCCGCTTCACGCGCGCGTACCGCCGGACGTCCACCGTGTGGGTGATCTCGTGGCGTGCGGTGTAGGCGTGCTCGAACGGGGCGAGGTCGAACCGGCGGACCAGGCGGGCCAGCCGCAGGCCGCGCAGCAGCCACGTCCGGTCGACCGTCGCCTCCCACACGCGGGGCGTGCCGGCGAGTTCGGCGGCCAGCGCGCCGACCCGGTGCACCTGGACGTGGTCGGGGTGGCCGTAGCCGCCGCGGGGGTCGTAGGTGGTCAGCAGGTCGGCGCGCTCCTCGTGCAGCAGCTCGGCCAGCCGCTCGGCGGCTTCGCCCACGTCGGCGCGGGCGAACCCCGGACCGCCCTCCAGCCCCGAGTCGGGGTAGCCGAGCAGTTCGACCCGGGCGCAGCCGAGGAGCCGTGCCGACGCGTGGGCCTCGCGGGTGCGGACCGCGCCGAGGTCGGATCTCCGGTCGCTCAGGCCCCGTTCGCCCGCGGTGGCGACGACCAGCACCACGCGGTGGCCCGCGCGGGCCAGGCGCGCCATCGTGCCGCCGGTCAGCAGCGCTTCGTCGTCGGGGTGGGCGTGGAAGAAGACGCACGTTCGGCTCACGGGTGCCAGAGTGTCAGTTGGTCCGTTCGGCGGCTTGACGGGAGGCGGAGTTGTCCACGATCCACGTCACCGATTGCTTCCTGCCCCGGCTGGGCGGGATCGAGGTCCAGGTCGCCGGGCTGGCCGCCGAGCAGGCGTCGGGCGGCGAGGACGTGCACGTGATCACCGCGACCAGGCTCGCGCGGCCCGGCGACGGCTACTCGGTGCACCCGGTCGCGGTGCGGCTGCCGTGGGAGCTGCCGGTGCACCCGCGGGCCGGGGCGCACCTCCACCGGCTGATCGGGTCGCTGTCGCCGTCGGTGGTCCACGTGCACGTGGGCGCGATCTCGCCGTTCGCGTGGGCGGGGGTGCGGTCGGCGGTGCGGCTGGGCCTGCCGACGGTGGTCGTGGTGCACAGCATGTGGGACCCGGTGGTGCGGTGGTGCTACCGGGTGCTGGACCGGCTGGGGTCGTGGAGCACGGCGCGGCTCGCGGTGGCGGCGGTGAGCCGGGCGGCGGCGGAGCGGGTGCGTGCCGCGGCGCCCGGGGTGGCGGTGGCGGTGGTGCCGAACGGGATCGCGCCGGAGCGGTGGCGGGGGCTCCCGGGGCGGCGGCGGGACGGGGCGGTGCACGTGGTGTCGGTGGGCAGGCTCGCGGCGCGCAAGGAGCCGATGGCCCTGCTGCGGGCGTTGCGGGCGGTGTCGGCGGACGTGCCGCTGCGGGCGACGCTGGCCGGGGCGGGGCCGGAGATGCCGGCGTTGCGGCGGTACGTGGAGCGGCACGGCCTGGGGTGGGTCGGCCTGCCCGGTCGGCTGGACCGCCGGCAGGTGGGTGGCCTGCTGGCCGACGCGGACGTGTTCGTGAACGCGGCGTCGCAGGAGGCGTTCGGGCTGGCGGCGCTGGAGGCGCGGACGGCCGGGGTGCCGGTGGTCGCGCGGCCGGGGACCGGTGTGGCGGACTTCGTGCGCGACGGCGTGGAGGGGCTGCTGACCGACGACCTGGCCGCGGGGATCGCCCGCCTGGCGACCGACCGGGAGGAGCGGCTGAGGATCGCGGCGCACAACCGGGCGACCGTGCCGACCCACTGCACGTGGCCGCGCGTGCTGGAGGCGCTGCGGTCGTGCGCGGCGCGGGTGTGAGGGTCAGAAGGTCAGGTCGGCCAAGTCCAGCGTGATCGGCACCGGCGCGGCGGTGATGGTCGCCGGGGTTCCCGCCTCCAGCACGTTCTCCGCGACGTACTCCTCGCCGGTGAGCCGGTGCGCCGTGAGCCGCCAACCGTGGAACTTGCTCGCCTGCTCGATCGTCCACAGGAACGGGACCCGGGCTTCGGCGTACGCGAGGGTCTTCGTCTCCCTCTCGGCCCGCTGGTTGCCGGGTGACCAGATCTCGACCGCCACGACGACGGCTTCCGGTGGGAAGATCACGCCGCTGGGCTGCTGGTTCAGGACCACGATGTCCGGGATCAGCCCGATGCGCCACGCCGAGGCGATCTTCACGTTCACCGCGGGGACGACGTAGAGGTCGGGGCGACCACCGGCGGCGAGGGCGACCTTGAGCGGGTGGATCAGGTTGCCGGCCACGTACTGGTGTTCGCCGGACGGCGCAGGAGTCACGTGAAGGTGTCCAAAGATCAGCTCGGTGCGTGACCCGTCCTCCGAAGGGGGCAGGTCCAGCCAGTGTTCGATCGTGTACGGGCCGATCATCGGACCCTTCCGCGGCTGGGGGTCTTCATGCAGAGCTGCGGACACTACGTCCACCTCCAGGATCGACACGATTATGACCCTGCCACAGTCCCACCGGGGCGATACCGACCCTGATCAGGTGAAACGCGGAGCGGCCCCTCACCGGCGGAAGTGGTGAGGGGCCGCTGCGCGGGGCCGGACCGGACGACCGGTTACAGGTCGAGGGTCCAGCTGTCGATGTAGCCGGTGTCCTGGCTGTACGCGTCGCGCACGCGCAGCTGCCAGGTGCCGTTGGCGTTCTCCGCCGACAGGTTCAGCGTGTACGTGGCGTCCACGTTGTCCGCGCTGTCGGTGCCGGACGTGACCTTGAGCTGCTTGACCACGCCGCTCGGCGTGATCAGGTCGATGGCCAGGTCACCGCGGTACGTGTGCTTGACGTGCACCTCGACGGTGGCCGCCGAACCGGCCTTGCCGCCGCAGTCGGTCACCGTGATCGGGCTGGACGCGGTGCCCAGGTCCGGCACGGCCACGTCGGTCGCGTTGGTCTTGGCCGGGCAGCCGCCGGGCGGCGGGGTGGAGTCGCCGACCAGGCGCAGCAGCTTGTTGGGCGACCCGGTGCCGGGGCTGCCGACCACGCCGTTCGTGGCGCCGTTGACCAGGGCGTCGCGCACCTGCTGCGGCGTGGCGGTGGGGTTGGCGGCCAGGTAGACCGCCGCCGCGCCGACCACGTGCGGGGTGGCCATGGACGTGCCGCTGATCGTGTTGGTGGCGGTGTCGTTGGTGTACCACGCGGAGGTGATCGAGGAGCCCGGCGCGAAGATGTCGAGGCAGGTGCCGACGTTGGAGAACGACGAGCGGGCGTCGGTGTTGGTCGTGGAGCCGACCGTGATCGCCTCCAGCGTGCGCGCCGGGGACGTGTTGCAGGCGTTGGCGCCGTTGTCGTTGCCCGCGGCGAGGCCGTAGGTCACGCCCGAGGCGATGGAGTTGCGCACGGCCTGGTCGACCGTGGCGTCCGCGCCGCCGCCGAGGGACATGTTGGCCACGGCCGGCTTGACCGCGTTCGCGGTGACCCAGTCGATGCCCGCGATGACGCCCGCGTACGTGCCGGAGCCCGCGCAGTTCAGCACCCGGACGCCGACCAGCTTGGCCTTCTTGGCCACGCCGTGCTTCGTGCCCGCGACCGTGCCGGCGACGTGCGTGCCGTGGCCGTTGCAGTCGGTGGAGTCGTTGTCGTTGTCGACGGTGTCGCGGCCGCTCACGGCCCGGCCGCCGAAGTCGCTGTGCGAGAACCGGATGCCCGTGTCGATGATGTAGGCGGTGACGCCCTCACCCTCGTTCGGGTAGGTGTAGGAGTTGTCCAGCGGCAGCGCGGCCTGGTCGATCCGGTCCAGGCCCCACGACGGGGTCGGCGTCTGCGTGGCGGAGATCCGGACCTCGCCGTCCTGCTGCACGTACGACACCGACGGGTCGGCGGCCAGCTTGCGGGCCTGCGCCTCGGTCATGGTGGCCGAGAAGCCGCGCAACGCGCTGGTGTACGTGTGCTTGACGTTCGCCTGGTACTTGGCGCTCAGCGCGCCGACGCCGCTGGTGCTCACGTCCTTGAGCACGACGATGTAGCTGTCCTTGACCGCGTTGGGCGCGTCGGCCCCGAGGATCCGGCCCTCCGCGGCGGTGGAGGTGAAGGTGGTCAGCGCGGCCGTGACCGCGAACGCCGTGCCCGTGGCCAGCCCGACACCGGCCAGCCGTCTCGTCCAGGACGTGCGAACGTCTCCCATGGCACTCCTCTTCGCAGGGTGGGTGCCCGGTCGCCGTGTCGCCCCCGCGACCGACCGGACACGGTGAGTTGTTCCTAGTTCGCCGCGCGGGTGGGGCGCAACGATTTGCGCGGAACAACCGACGAATGGCTCCTCCACAGTTTTATTCGTGCTGTGAATGGAATGCTGCGGAGAGTGACTGGACCGGGGCGAAAAAATATGCCCCCGGACGTCGTCCGAGGGCATGGCGCGGTGGGCGCGCGGCGTCAGTCGCCGCGCCGGACCGCTCCGAGGATCTGCTGCTCACCGGGGGTGGTGACGAGGCGCAGGGGCCGCCAGAGGTTCGTGCCGAGCGCGATCACCTGGTCGTCCTTGAGCGTGGTGAGCTGGTGCGCCATCTGCGGCGGCAGCCGCCAGATCTGGCTCGCCAACTGCGCCTGCCCGACCGGCAGCCGTTGCAGCAGCACGAGGTCCGCGGAATTCGCGGTCGTCGCCGCCTGGGGGTGCAAATAGGGCAGGACGTACATCGTGGTCTGCCACGGCGACCGCGGCGGGAACAGCTCCTGCGGCACGTGGCCGCCGTCGTGCACGACGAGCAGCGGGCTGTCCTCCGACGGCCGCGGCAGCTCGACCGGGCTGAGCCGGCGCAGCTGCACGAGCGGCGAGGGGCGGCCGTCCGGGCCCGCGCCCGCCGCGCGCACCACCGGCTGCCAGGCCGCCGGGCGGCCCGTCGCGATGGTGATCCACGCGCCCGTCGCCATCGCCCGCAACGCGATCTGCCGCGCCAGGTACAGCCCGCCGACCACGACCATGCGGGTCGGCGCGGACCGCAGCACGGAGATCGTCAGGGGCTCGCCCTGCAGACCCGAGCCGAGCACCATGCCGCCGCGGTCGCCCGACGGGCTCACCACGTCCAGCAGTTGCGGCGACACCAGGAACTCCGGCGCCACGCCCCGGCCCTGCGAGTCCATCAACCGGGAGTTGCTCACGCCACACCTCCGAGGGGCAGCGTCGCGGCCAGCCCGGCGACCTGCAGGCCGTTCAACGGGGTCAGCGTGATGTCGAGCTTGTCGGCCAACGCCTTGAGCCGGTCGTCGGCGCGGTCCAGTTCGGACGGCGTGCGCGCGCTCACCCGCACCATGCCGCGCAGCCCGACCTGGCCCTGCTCGCTGCTCGGCGAGATCGTCATGGACAGCGTCGAGGACAGCGCCCGCACGCCGGTCAGCGCGTTGAGGTTGTTGCGCATGCCCTTGGACGGCCAACTGGTGATCGCGTAGCTGGCGTGGCCGACGCCGCCCGCCGTCACCCCGGACCACTTCTCCCGCAACGACACCGCGTTGTTCGACCCGGCCACCGACGTCAGCTCGGCCGCCGAGATGCCCGCGCGGATCAGCTCGTCCGGGTCGAGCGGCCGGATCGACACCCCGGTCGACTCCAGTGCGTTGCGCACCCGGGACAGCGCGCCGATCAGCGCCCGGTGCGCGCCCACGACGCCGCCGCCGCGCTCCCGGATCGCCGCCGCGCACCGCCGCGGGTCCAGCCGCACCGCGATCCACGTGGTCCGGCGGGCGGCCGCGGGCAGCGGGCCCAGCACCTCCAGGTAGGAGTTGAGCGCGGGCGAGTTCACCGGCAGCGCCGCGCTGCCGGGGTAGCAGTGCCAGATGACCGAGATCGCGTCGAGGACCACGCCGCGGTCCTCCAGCGTCGGCGCGAGCGCGCCCAGCGGCAGCGACGGCGCGCTGCCCACCGCGGTGATCAGGCCCGGGGCCGGGTCGACCAGCAGCACGGCGGTCCACGCGCCCTGGTGCCACGCCATGCCCAGCGGGCGGCGCTCGTGGTCGACGCCGCGCGCCACCACCAGGTCCGGCACCGCGAGGCGCAGCAGCGCCACCCGCGGGTCGTCCGGGCCGATGACCGAGGACTCCTCCTCCGACGGCGGCTTCATCTCCACCGGGCCGGTGCGCTTGGCGGTGCGGCTGTGCGAGCGGAAGCTGTAGCGGGCCACCAGGACGATCCACTGGGTCAGCCAGCGGCCGCGGGACTTGGCGAACGCCAGGACGAGCGCGATCAGCACGATGCCGCCCGCGACGTACATCGGCACCGGCTCCACGCCGTCGCCGGTGGCGCCGATCGCCAGCAGGACCAGGCCGACGGCGACGCCGACCTCGAGGACAACCAGGTTGGCGACCGGCAGCGCGCCCAGGCTCGCGCCTGCGGTGCGGCGACGCGCCCGGAGCAGCGCGGCGCGGACGGCGCCGCCCGCCGCCTGCGCGCGTGCCATGGCGGGGTTGGGTTGGCCCGGATGTGGGGAGCTCACGGACATCCGCTCTGGTTCTCTTTCCGTCGGCGTGCGCCGGGTGGGACCGACCGGGTCTGACCAACCCGCACACGGACCACCCGCCGTCCGGCTATCGTGCAGACCGTACCGCGACTGGGAGAGCAGCGAGCCGAGAATGGCATCAACACCCACCACCAAGTCACAGGTCCAGGCTTACCGCTTCGTGCTGCGCCGGATGCAGTCCGCCCTGGTGCGCAGAGACGCGGTGATGCTGCACGACCCGATGCGCACGCACTCGCGTGCGACCGCGGTGGGCGTCCTGCTCGGCGTGATCGGTCTGATCGGGTTCCTCATCTTCGGCTTCTTCTCGCCCGACCCCCAGGTCGACGACCAGACGCAGATCGCCATCTCCAAGGAGACGGGCCAGGTCTACGTGGTGCACACGGTCGGCACGACCAAGACGCTGATCCCGATGACCAACCTCGCCTCCGCGCGGCTGCTGCTGTTGCAGCGGTCGAACCCGGACAAGGGCCAGGCGCAGGTCGCGGGCGGTGACGCGGCGGCGGGCCAGGTCAACGCGGGCGGCCCGCAGGCCGCGGGCGGCGACCCCAAGCTGGTCAGCGAGAAGGCGTTGGCGAAGCTGCCCAAGGGCAGGCTCACCGGCATCCCCGACGGCCCGGACGTGCTGCCCAAGCCCGCCGACCGGATCGGGTCGGACTGGTCGGTGTGCGACACGCTGCAGCTGGACGAGTCGCTGAACGACCCGTCGGCCCCCGGCAAGTTCACCACCACCGTCCTCGCGGGCTACAGCGGCGGCGGCGAGCTGCTGGACGGCAACCGCGCCCTGCTGGTGCGCGCGGGCACCGACGACAAGCAGGCGTACCTGATCTACAAGGCCCCGGTGAACTCCAAGATCACCTCGACGTCGACCGTGCGGGCCAAGGTGGACCTGACCAACGCCGAGGTGCGCACCGCGCTGAACCTGAGCCAGAAGAAGCCGCGCGCGATCAGCGCCGGCCTGCTCAACGCGATCCCCGAGGCCAAGCCGCTGGTCGCGCCGGACATCCCCGGCCGCGGTCAGCCCGTGACCTACATCACCAGGGAGAACCTCAAGGTGGGCTCGGTGATCGAGGTCCGCCGCGCCGGCGCGGAGTCCGAGTTCTACGTGGCGCTGCAGGAAGGGCTGCAGAAGATCAGCCGGGCCGCGGCCGACCTGATCCGCGCCGCCTACGCGCAGGGCGCGGAGCCGAAGCTCGTGGACATCGCCCTGATCAACAACGCGCAGACCGCCGACCGGCTCGACTTCGCCGACTACCCGCCGGACGTGCCGGAGGTCCTGGAGCCCAACCAGAACAACCGGGTGATCTGCCTGGGCTGGCAGGCGCAGAACGTCAACTCGGACAACAAGTCGCAGCACACCAAGGTCACCATCGCGCCGTCGCTGCCGATCCCGTCGGGCGTGGTGCCGGTGGAGATCAACCAGGTCGGCGCGACCGGCGAGGTCGTCGGCCAGTTCGCGATGGCGCCGGGCAAGGCGGCGGTGGTGCGCAGCGCGACGTCCACCCAGGACTTCGCCAGCGGCCCGATCCACCTGATCACCGGTCGTGGCGTGAAGTACGGCATCCCCGACGTGCTGACCGCGGGCGCGCTCGGCCTGGGCGCGGACGGGTTCGCACCCGGCCCGGAGTCGATCCTGCGGCTGCTGCCCAACGGCCCGCAGCTCAACCGCAACGACGCCTCGCGGAGCTGGGACTCCATCCCGGTGCCCAAGGACAACGGCCTGCTGCCCGAGGCGAAGACGAGGCAGCAGGGCGGCTGAGCCCTTCGGCGGAACCGGCGTGGTCCGGATTCCGTCAGAGGTGCGGGAGGTGCCCTGGTGAACGAGGTCACACGCGGTTCGGTCGCGGGCGGTCGCGGGCAGGTCGCGGTCGACCCGCGCTGGCTGGAGCTGTACGCCCGGCGCGTCGAGGAAGCGGCCGAGGAGCTGACCGGCGCGCGGTCGGCGCTGCGCGAGGCGCCGGTGCGGCCCCAGAGCTTCGGCGAGCTGGGGCGGGCGCTGCGCGGCGCCGAGGCGTACGGCCGGGCGGCGGCGCTGCTGCACGGGCAGCTCGACCGGGCGTGCGAGGTGCTCACGTCCGCGGCGAAGGGCCTGCACGAGGTGGCCGAGCACTACGGCGTGCAGGACGACGACGCGGTGGCGTTGATCAAGGCGGTCGACCGGCGGGCGGGGTTGGGCTGATGCGGGGCAGGGACGGCAGGCAGATCGCCGCCGAGGTCGGGCCGGAGCTGGACTACCTGTCCGGGATCAGCCGGCGGCTCGGCGTGCGCGACCTCGTGGCGGACTACTTCAGGCCCGTCCTGGGCGAGTGGAACGACCTGCACGACGAGGCGGAGCGCTGGCGCGAGGCCGGGCTCGTCGCCGAGCGCGTGACGCGTGACCTCACCAAGCCGCTGGGCAAGCTGGACTCGGCGTGGCAGGGCAAGGACGCGGACTCGTTCGTGGAGCACATGCGCAAGGTCGGCCTGGCCGGGCACGACCTGTCCGACGCGATGCACGCGATGGGCGAGGCGCTGGACCAGACCGCCGAGGGCCTGCGCGTCATCGTCGAGGACATGGCCCGGGTGTTCGCCGAGGCGGCCGACGCGGTGTCCGCCGCGGCGGCGTTGCCGGTGGACGGCGACCGGCGCGTGGTGGAGGCGTTGGACGAGCTGCACGACCCGGCGAAGGAGCTGCACGAGTCGGTGCGGGACGTGCTGGAGGCGTTCCTGCGGCTGTGCGAGGGGGTGTCCGGTTCGGACGACTTCGCCGACGTGCGGATGGAGCACCGGTACCCGGAGCGGGACTGGTCGCCCACCGCGCTCGTGAAGCCGGCCGCGCCGGAGCCCGTGACGACGTCCCCGACGCCGCCGGCGGAGACGAAGCCGGCCGCGAGCGGCAGTGCGGGCTCCGGTGGTGGCGTGCCGGGCGGTGGTGGTGTGCCCGGTGGCGGTGGCGGTGTGCCGGGCGGCGGGGGCGTTCCAGTCGGTGGCGTGCCCGGTGGTGACGCGGCGGAGCGGATGCAGCCGGGCGGGTCGACGGGGATCTCCGAGCCGCGTCCCGTGGAGGCCGGTCCGCGTCCGGCGGCGGCCGCCGCGGCGGCGGGTCCGTCCGGTCCGGTCGCCGGCGGCGCGGGGATGATGGCCGGCGGGATGATGGGCGGCATGGCCGGCGGCCAGCAGGGCGGCGACAAGGAGCACAAGTCGAAGGTCCAGCTGGCGGGCTCCACCGAGCAGGTGTTCGGCAAGCCCAAGAAGTCCGCCCCGCCGGTGCTCGGCGAGGACTAGGAGCCCTGAGCGTTGAATTCAGGGGTCCTGAACGTACGACTCACGCGTTCTGAAGGTAGGACTCACGCGACGCGAACGTAGGACACGCGCGTTCTGAACGTTGGACACGCGGGAAGGGGCTTCCCGCGTGTCCGGTCAGATCAGGGAGCGCTTCGGCGGCGGGACGCGCCGGGCGCGGGTGCGGTTCACGGTGTGCACGATGAACAGCGTCAGCAGCAGCAGGCCGACGCCCGCGCCCGTGCCGGACAGCGCCACGATCATCGGCGTGCTGCTCGGCGGGTTGAGCGGGCCGAGGTTGGTGATGAGCTGCTCCGGCGTCGCGGGCTTCGCGCCCGGCCGCTCGAACGGCAGCTCGGCGGTCAGCGCGGCCACCGGGTTGATCATCCCGTAGCCGACCTTGTGGTCGCGGCCGTTCGGGTTGCCGGGGTGCTGCGCGGTGGCCTTGATCCGGTCCATCACCTGCCGCGCGGTCAGGTCCGGGAACCGCTCGCGCACCAGCGCGGCCACGCCCGCCACGTAGGGCGACGCGAAGCTGGTGCCCTGGATCGCGGTGAGCCGCCCGTTCGGGTCGGAGTTCGCGTCGGTCAGGCCCTGGCCCTTCGGGTCGAGGGTGACGATGTTCTCGCCCGGCGCGGCCACGCTGACCCACGGGCCCCACACGGAGAACGACGACACCTCGCCCTCGATGTTGATCGACGCCACGGACAGCACGTTGTCCGCGTACCACGGCGGCGACGCGACCACGTTGACCGTGTTCGGGTCCTGGTTGTCGTTCTGCGCCTGGCAGCCGCTCTGCGAGTCGATGTTGCCCGCGGCGGTGACGATGACGACGTCCTTGTCGTTCACCGCCCAGTCGATCGCCGCCTGCAGCTCGCGCTCCTGGTCGCTGGGCGCGCGCGGCGGGTCGCACGCGGTCAGCGAGATGTTGATCACCTGCGCGCCCTGGGCGGCGGCGGAGACGATGGCCTTCGCCAGGGTGCCGACCTTGCCCGCGGACGACCGGTTGTCGACCTTGGCCGGGTCGTCGAACTTGAAGTGGTTGCTGGTCTGGCGGAACGCCAGGATCTGCGCGTCCGGCGCGGCCCCGACGAACCCGGTCTCGTCGTCGCGGCTGGCCGCCGCCACGCCCGCGACCTCGGTGCCGTGGCCGTCGCAGTCGTCGACGCCCTTCTTCTCCGTCTCGACGTAGTCCCCGGCGGCGGTGACCCGGCCGGCCAGCCGCGGGTGGTTGTTCACGCCGGTGTCGATGATGGCGAGCTTGATGTCCTTGCCGGTGGCGAAGCGGTGCGCCTCCTCCAGCCGCAGCTGCATCTGGCCCCACGGCTTGTTCGGGATCGGGCGGTTGCCCGTGCCCGAGGTGATGCACTGCGTCTTCGGCTGGTAGTCGACGTCTTCCTTGGGCGGCTCGGGGGCCCGCAGGAACGACCGGTCCACCGGCGGCGGCTGCGAGTTCGGCCGGGCGGCCGGGTCCGTGGACGGCTGGGCGTACGCGCCCGGCGCGGTCGCGAGGGTGACCGCCACCGCGGCCAGCGCGGCGATCTTGCGGATGCGCATCAGGGCCTCACGCGGGGATCAGCTGGCGCATGGCGACGTACAGGTCCATCACCGCCAGCGCCAGCGGCAGCACCGCGGCGATCAGGATGGCCTCCAGCACGTCGACCGTGCGGCGCAGCACCGGGGAGAACTTCTGGTTGGGGAAGATCACGCCGAGCACCAGCGCCACCGCGCCGACCACCACGAGGGCGCCGAACACGTACAGCAGCCGGTCCGCGGGGGAGGACTGCACCAGCCACCCCAGCAGCACGCCCGCGCCCGCGATCATGCCGCTGGCCAGCAGCGCCACCGCCTGCGCGCCGTTGGCGTAGGCCCGGCCGCGCAGCAGCAGCACGAGCGTCACCACGATCGCCAGCAGCGGGCCCCAGATGGTGCCGTCGCCCGCGGCGATCACGGCGAACACCGCGGCGATGCCGCCGCAGCCGATGATCATGCCGGTCAGGTACTCGTGCGCGTTGGCGGTGCGCCGCTCGATCACGGAGTACTCCGGGAAGCCGGTGTCCTCCTTGAGGTCCTCGGCGCTGCCCGGCACGGTCGGCAGCGGCAGCTTGGCGAGCTGGATCGTCAACCGGGGCAGCGCGGACAGCATGGCCAGCGAGACCGCCGCGGTGGCCGCCGCGATGCCCTGCACCGGGTGGTCGACGAAGATGCCGACGAGGAACGCGAGGGCGCTCAGCGCGCCCGCCGTGGCGGCGGCGATGAACACCGTGATGCCCCGGCCGATCAGCATGATCGAGGCCGAGGCGAAGATCAGCACCAGCACGCTGGCCAGCAGCAGGTTCGGCCGGTCGATCGGGCCGGGCACGATGTAGAGGCCCGCGACGTAGGCCATCGGCAGGCCGCCGGCCGCGGCGATCAGCACGCCCGTGCCGGTCGCGTTGTAGGCCCGCGCCACGACCGCGCCCGCGGCCAGCGCCGCGACCGCCACCACGCCCGCGCAGATCGCCGGCGCGAGGCTGGAGCCGCCCGCGAACGGGCCCGCCATCAGCACCGCGACCGCGGCCGTGATGAGCGCCAGCGCGCCCGCGAGGTGGCCGTAGCGCCGCGCCGTGTCCTTGGTCCACGGGCGGAAGCTGTCCGGGTCGGACTCGGCGATCGCGTCGACCACGTCGTCGTACAGCGGGGGCGGCGGGTTCTCGTTGCGCTTGCGGAGCTGGAGCAGCTCGCCGTCGACCACGCCCAGCGAGGCCAGGGTGCGGCTCGGGTCGAGCGGGCTGTCGCCCAGCTTCGCCAGCGCCCAGCCACCGTGCCGCACGCCACCGTCCGGAGTGGCCTCCTTGGCCATGTCCAGCAGCATCGGCAGCAGGTCGGCCACCGCCACGTCGGCGGGCAGCGCGACGTCGATACGCGTTCGCGGCGCAACCACCGTCACCCGGCTGAACACCGTCGTACCGGTCGCCACCAGCGCCCCCTAAAGTCCTGATGAGTGTCTGCGTGGTTCCGCCCCGACCTTATTGGTCCGGTCGGACGTGCTCGGGCTCGCCCCTCGGGGAGCGGACCCAGTATGGGGGCACCGGGCGTCGGGGCACCGCCGTTCCGCGCAACCCGTTGCAACACGTTGACCGCCGATTTGCCGGACCCCCCGTCGTGCGGGGTGCCGATGCGCCATAGTGTCGGTTGCGACCGGTGGCGCACACCGCTGGTGGCCCCCGTCCGCACCGGTCCGCCCGGGTCGGGCGGACCGCAACGGGATCGACGCTGAAGAGGTGCCTGTTAGGTGAGCACGCTGCAGTTCAAGCGCACGGCACGCCTCGCTGCTCCCCGCCCGCCGGGCGGTGAGGTCCACCTCGAACCGCCGCCCGAGGTCCCCCGGGTCATCCCCGGCAACATCATGATGAAGGCGCTGCCCGTCGTCATGATCGTGTCGTCCGTCGGCATGATGGTGCTGATGTTCAGCTACAGCAATCGCAGCCCGGCGGCGATGATCATGCCGGGCATGATGCTGGTGTCGACCATCGGCATGATGGCCGGCGGCATGGGCAGCGGCAAGGGCCAGAAGAAGGCCGAGATGAACGAGGACCGCAAGGACTACCTGCGGTACCTCGGCCAGATGCGGGACCGCGCCCGCGAGGCCGCCAACGAGCAGCGCGCCGAGCGCGAGTGGGTCCACCCCGACCCGCAGATGCTGTGGTCCCTGGCCACCACCCGGCGCATGTGGGAGCGCCGGCAGAACGACCCCGACTTCTGCCACCTGCGCGCGGGCCGCGGCTCGCAGCGGCTGGCGACCCGGCTCGTGCCGCCGCAGACCGGCCCGGTCGAGGAGCTGGAGCCCATCGCGACGCTGGCGCTGCGCCGGTTCGTGCGCGCCCACTCGCTGGTGCCGGACCTGCCGATCTCCATCGCGCTGCGCGGCTTCGCCGCCGTCGGCCTGCTGGGCGACACCGAGCACAAGCGCGGCCTGGCCCGCGCCCTGCTGGCCCAGATGGTCACCTTCCACTCGCCGGACGACCTGCTGATCGCGGTCGTCACCACCGGCCGCACCAAGGCCGAGTGGGAGTGGATGAAGTGGCTGCCGCACGTGCAGCACCCGACGATCGTGGACGGCATCGGGCAGATGCGGATGATGGCCGGCTCGCTGGCCGAGGTCGAGCAGATGCTGGACGAGCAGCTGCGCGACCGGCAGCGGTTCACCCGCAACGCGCCGCCGCCCGCCGACCAGCCGCACGTGGTGATCCTCATCGACGACGGCGACGTCACGCGCGAGGAGCAGATCATCCTGGAGGAGGGCCTGGTCGGCGTCACCCTGCTCGACCTGTCCGAGTCCCTGGGCAACCTCACCGCCCGCCGCGGCCTGCGGCTGGTGATCGAGGACGGCAAGCTGGGCGCGCGCAGCGCGAGCGGCGTCGAGTGGTTCGGCTCGCCGGACTCGCTGAGCGTGGTCGAGGCCGAGGCGCTGGCGCGGCGGCTGTCGCCGTACCGGATCGGCGGCGTGGACGCGGGCGGCAGCGACGAGGACCCGCTGTCGATGAGCAACAACCCGCCGCTGCTGGAGTTCCTGGGCATCCCCGGCGACCCGATGACGTTCGACGTGCAGGCGGCGTGGCGGCCCCGGCCGGTGCGCGACCGCTACCGGGTGCCGTTCGGCATCGGCGAGTTCGGTCAGCAGGTCGAGCTGGACATCAAGGAAGCGGCGATGGAGGGCATGGGCCCGCACGGCCTGTGCATCGGCGCGACCGGTTCCGGCAAGTCCGAGTTCCTGCGCACGCTGGTGCTGGGCATGCTGGCCACGCACTCGTCGACCTCGCTCAACATGATCCTGGTCGACTTCAAGGGTGGCGCGACGTTCCTGGGCCTGGACAAGGCCCCGCACGTCGCCGCGGTCATCACGAACCTGTCCGGCGACCTCACCCTGGTCGACCGCATGAAGGACGCCATCGCGGGCGAGGTGGCCCGCCGCCAGGAAGTGCTGGCCAAGGGCAACTACAAGAACGTCTGGGACTACGAGAAGGCGCGTGAGAACGGCGCCGACCTCGACCCGCTGCCGGCGCTGTTCATCTGCATCGACGAGTTCTCCGAGATGCTGACCGCGAAGCCGGACTTCATCGACATCTTCCTCCAGATCGGCCGCGTCGGCCGGTCGCTGCAGATGCACATGCTGCTCGCGTCGCAGCGGCTGGAGGAGGGCAAGCTGCGCGGCCTGGACACGTTCCTGTCCTACCGGATCGGTCTGAAGACGTTCTCCGCCGCCGAGTCGCGGGCCGCCATCGGCGTGCCGGACGCCTACGAGCTGCCGCCCATCCCCGGTTCGGGCTACCTGGGCGTGCAGGGCTCGCCGCTGACCCGGTTCAAGGCGCTGTACGTGTCGGGCCCGTACCGGCCCGCCGGGTTGCAGGTCGCGGGCCCGTCCGCGCCGGTGACCAGCGACAAGCGGCCGCGCTACTTCGTGCCGGACTACATCGAGATCCCGAAGGAGCCGGTTCGGCCGGTCGAGCCGGTCAAGCAGGAGAAGAAGGACGAGGACTCGAACGAGCCGTCCGAGCTGGAGGTCATCGTCGAGCGGCTGGTCGGCCAGGGGCCGCCGGCGCACGAGGTGTGGCTGCCGCCGCTGAACGAGCCGCCGTCGCTGGACACGCTGCTGCCGCCGTTGCAGCCGACCGAGGACCGCGGCCTGACCCCGCCCGGGTTCTTCTCCAACGGCAAGCTCCAGGTGCCGCTGGGCGTGGTGGACAAGCCGTTCGAGCAGCGGCGCGACCTGCTGTGGGCCGACTTCTCCGGCGCGGCGGGCCACGGCGCGATCGTCGGCGGTCCGCAGTCGGGCAAGTCGATGATGCTGCGCACCATGATCACGGCGATGGCGTTGACGCACACGCCGGAGGAGGCGCAGTTCTACTGCCTCGACCTCGGCGGCGGCACGCTCGCGTCGCTGGAGAACCTGCCGCACGTCGGCGGTTTCGCCAGCCGGTTGGACGTGGACAAGGCGCGGCGGATGGTGGCCGAGCTGTCGGGCCTGATCGCCGAGCGCGAGCAGCGGTTCCGCGCGCAGGGCATCGACTCGATGGTCGAGTTCCGCAACCGGAAGCGGCGCGGCGAGATCCGCGACGACAACTTCGGCGACGCGTTCCTGGTCGTGGACGGCTGGATGAACTTCCGGCAGGAGTTCGAGACGCTGGAGCCGATGGTCCAGGCGCTCGCCGCGCAGGGCCTGTCCTACGGCGTGCACGTGGTCGTGACCGCGAACCGGTGGGCGGAGATCCGGCCCGCGATGAAGGACCTGCTGGGCACCCGGTTCGAGCTGCGGCTCGGTGACACGAGCGAGTCCGAGGTGGACCGCAAGGTCGCGGTGAACGTGCCCGCCGGCCGTCCGGGTCGCGGCCTGTCGCCGCAGAAGCTGCACTTCCTGACCGCGCTGCCGCGCATCGACGCGTCGTCGGACGCGGAGAACGTGGCGGCGGGCGTGCAGGACATGATCGCCAAGGTGAACGGCGCGTGGCGCGGCAAGCGCGCGCCGCAGGTCCGCCTGCTGCCCGACCTGCTGCCGTACCACGAGTTCATGGCGCAGGTGCAGCAGCAGCGGCCCAACCGCGGCCACCTGGTGCCGATCGGGGTCAACGAGGACGAGCTGGCCCCGGTGTACCTGGACTTCGACGCCGACCCGCACTTCATGGCGCTGGCCGACGGCGAGTCCGGCAAGACCAACCTGCTGCGCACGATCGTGCGCGGCATCATGACCGGCTACACCTCGACCGAGGCGTTGATCATGCTGGTCGACTACCGCCGCACCATGCTCGGCTACATCGAGACGGATCACCTGCTGTCCTACGCGGTGTCGTCGGCGCAGCTCACGGACATGATCAAGGACGTGCGCGGCTCGATGGCGAACCGCCTGCCCGGCCCGGACGTCACGCAGGAGCAGTTGAAGAACCGCTCCTGGTGGAAGGGCCCGGAGCTGTTCGTGGTGGTGGACGACTACGACCTGGTCGCGCCGCAGGGCGGGCAGAACCCCCTCGCGCCGCTGGCGGAGTTCATCCCGCAGGCCAAGGACGTGGGTCTGCACATCGTCGCGGTGCGCCGCATGGGTGGCGCGTCGCGGGCCATGTACGACCCGATCCTGGGCAAGCTGAAGGAGATCTCCGCGCCGATCCTGGTGGGTTCGGGGTCGAAGGAGGAGGGGTCGATCGTGGGCAACCTCAAGCCCTCGCCGCAGCCGCCGGGCCGGGGCACGATCGTCACCCGCAAGCTGGGCCAGCAGCGGATCCAGCTCGCGTGGATCGACCCGGACTGACCGGGTCCGGACGCGCACGGCCACCGGGAGGCCCCGCTTCGGCGGGGCCTCCCGCGTTGGGCGGGGGACCGGTGTTCGGGCCTGGGTTTCCGCTTCCGGTCCGGCCGCATCCCGGCCCCGGTTCGGCTCGGCGCGCCCCGCCCGGCCCGGCTCGACCGCTTCGGCTCAAGCCGCCCCGCCCCGGCCCGCCGTGTCCAGGCCCGCCGCGTTGAGGGCCGCCGCGTTCAGGCCCGGCGCGGCTCGGCCGGTGCGCCGCGGCCCCGATCGCGGTCCCCGATCCTCGAACCGCGCGGGTCCCGGGCACATCCCGCCGCGCCTGAGTCGTCGCCACCGCGGACCGGCCCGCCGGTGCGAACGGCGGTACCCCCCGGTCGTCGCCGAACGCCGGGCGCGCGGCGGGCGTCGGCCGCGGTGGACGGGGGACACGGTGCCGGACGTCGCTCACACCCGGCTCACGGTGACCGTAAGTTGTCGGTGGGTTGCCCTAAGCTTCGGCCCGCGCACGAGGGGGGTGGGCGTGAGGACCGACGTCGAGCTCGTCCAGGGCGGTGCCGTGGCCGCTCCGGCGACCCGGTTCGCCGTGCTCGGGCCGCTGGAGGTGTGGCGCGGCGGGGAGCGGGTCGCGGTGCCGGCGGGCCGGGTCAGGGTGCTGCTGGCCACGTTGCTGCTGCGGGCGAACCGCACCGTGTCCGTGGACGACCTGGTCGAGCGGCTGTGGGACGACGTGCCGAACCCGCGGCGGGTGCGGGCGACGTTGCAGATGGTGGTGACGCGGCTCCGGCAGGCCCTCGGCGACGCGAACGTGGTCCGCACGCGGACCAACGGGTACCTGGCGGACGTGCCGCCGGGGGCGCTGGACCTGCACCGGTTCCGCGACCTGGCCGACCGGGGCCGGCACGCCGAGGCGCTGGAGCTGTGGCGGGGCGCGCCGCTGTCGGACGTGCGGTCGGACGCGCTGCACCGCGAGGACGTCGCGCCGCTGCTGGAGGAGCACCTGGTGGTGCTGGAGCGCCGCATCGACGCGGACCTCGCCGCGGGTCGGGCGGGCGCGCTGGTGGCGCAGTTGCGGGGGCTGACCGAGCGGCACCCGTTGCGGGAGCGGTTCTGGGGCCAGTTGATGCTCGCCCTGTACCGCTCGGAGCAGCAGGCGGAGGCGCTGGCGGCGTTCCGCGCGGTGCGGGCGGCGCTGGTGGAGGAGCTGGGGGTGGAGCCGGGGCCGGCGCTGACCGACCTGTACGACCGGATCCTGCGCAACGACGTGCCGGGCGGTCCGGTCACCCTGACGGCGCGGCGGGCGCCGCGGCAGGTGCCGCCGGCCGGGTCGGTGTTCGTCGGCCGGGAGCCGGAGCTGGCCGCGCTGGACGAGGCGGTGCGCGAGCCGGGCGCGGTCGTGCTGCTGCACGGCGCCGGCGGCGTCGGGAAGACCGCGTTGGCGGTGCGCTGGGCGAACCGGCGGCGCGACCGGTTCCCGGACGGCGACCTGCACCTCGACCTGCGCGGGTTCGACGCGGCGGGCCGGCCGGTCGAGCCGGCGCGGGCCGTCGAGGCGTTGCTGGTGTCGGCGGGCGTGCGGCCCCAGGACGTGCCGGCCGGGCTGGACGCGCGGGCCGCGTTGTTCCGGGAGGTGGTGGCGGGCCGCCGGATGCTGCTGGTGCTGGACAACGCGGCCGGCAGCGACCAGGTGACGCCGCTGCTGCCGGGCACGCCGACCGTGGTGGTGCTGGTGACGAGCCGCGACCAGCTCCGCGGGCTGGCCGCGCGCCGCGGGGTGCGGCGGGTGCCGCTGCGACCGCTGTCGGCGGACCGCTCGCTGGAGCTGCTGTCGTCGGTGCTGGGCCGCGAGCGGGTCGAGGCGGACCCGGTGGCGAGCGCGCGGGTGGTGGCGCGGTGCGCCGGGCTGCCGCTGGCGCTGCGGGTGTTCGCCGAGCGGGTGGCCCGGTTCCCGGGCACGCCGATGGGCGCGTTCGCGGCGGAGCTGGCGGACGAGCGGTCCCGGCTCGACCACCTCAGCGCCGAGGACGGCGACGACACGGACGTGCGGTCGGTGTTCTCCTGGTCCTACCGCGCGCTGCCCCGGGACGCCGCGCGCCTGTTCCGGCTGCTGCCCGCGCACCCCGGGCCGGACCTCGGCGTGCCGGCCGCCGCGGCGCTCGCGGACGTGCCGGAGCGGGACGCGCGCCGGTGGCTGGAGCGGCTGGCCGCCGGGCACCTGCTGGAGTCGCGCGCGCCCGGCCGCTACGAGTGGCACGACCTGCTCCGGGCCTACGCCGACGACCTGGCGGACCCGGCGGACGACCGCCCGGCCGCGGTGCGCCGGCTGGTCGGGTGGTACGTCGCGGCCACCGAGGCCGCCGCGGCGCGGACGCCGTCCTACCGGTCGGGCACCTGCGCCGAGCTGCCCGCCGGCGCGGCGGCGTTCCCGCTCGGCGCGGCGGACCCGGGCGCGTGGGGCCGGCGCGAGCTGCCCAACCTCGTCGCCGTGGTCCGGGTCGCGGCCGAGCACGGGTGGCACGACGAGGCGTCGCGCATCGGCGCGGCGGTGTGGTGGCTGCTGGACTCCCTGCCCGAGGTCGACAGCCTCGTGGAGGTGTTCCGGATCGGCCGGGACTCCGCGCGGGCGGCGCCCGCGCCGCACCGGCTCGGCGCGGCGATCAACCACCTGGCGTGGAGCTGCGCGCGGGCGGGCCGGCCGGAAGCGGCGCTGGAGACCTACCTGGAGGGGCTGGCGGTCGCGGTGCGGGACGGCGACCGGCGCCTGGAGGGCGCGATCGCGCTGAACACCGGCGGCACGTACCAGCGGCTCGGCCGGCACGGCGAAGCGGTCGAGCAGCTCCGGCGCGGGCTGCGCATCGCCGAGGAGGAGGGCGACGACCACCACCGGGCGGCGGCGCACTTCACCCTCTCGCTGAGCCTGTCGGGCCTGCACCGGTACGAGGAGGCGCTGGAGCACGGCCTGCGGGCGCGCGCGGTCTTCGACGGCAGCGGTGACGAGTACCACTCCGCGCGGTCCACGTTCGTCGTCGCCCGCGCGCACCGGGCGTTGGGCCGGTTCGCCGAGGCGGAGTCGGCGCTGCGCGAGGGCATCGCGGTGCTGGCCGGGTTCGCGCAGCCGGCCGCGCAGTCGCACCTGTTCGACGAGCTGGGCACGGTCCTGCTCTGCCTGGACCGCCGGGAGGAGGCGCTGGAGTGCTGGCGGCGCGCGCTGGCGCTCTACGACGAGTACGAGCGCGGGCCGGCGTCGGTGCTGCGGTCGTGGTTGGCCGACTACGACGCCCTGCCGACGCCGCGCGTCCCGCACCGGACCGGTGCGCCGTGACCGGCGACCGCCGCCCGGGGCGGAAATGGAGGTGCCGGAGGCGGGGCGGGCGCGGATGCTGCTGAGGTGATCCCGCGGCCTCCCGGGCCCGGGTCGCGAGGCGCTCGCGCCGGGTCGTGAAGTCGTAAACTGCTTTTCGTCCAAGGAGGGGTATGGCGACTCGGTTCCCGCTTCCGGGGCTCCCCGCACCTTCGGCTCCTGGACGGTCATGAGCGTGCCCCCGCTGCGGTTCAACGTGCTCGGCCCGCTGGAGGTGTGGCACGGCGACGCGCTGGTCCCGATCCCGGCCGGTCGGGCGCGCGTCCTGCTGGCGACCCTGCTCCTGGGCGCGAACCAGCCCGTGTCGGCAGACGCGCTGGTCGAGCGGCTGTGGCAGGACGGCGCGCCGAACCCGGACCGGGCGAAGGCGACGTTGCAGATGGTCGTCCGCCGGCTGCGCTAGGCGCTCGGCGACGCCAACGTGGTCCGCACCACCGCCACCGGGTACGTGGCCGAGGTCGAGCCCGGCGCGCTGGACCTGCACCGGTTCCGCGAGCTGGCGGCCAACGGCGAGTACGCCGAGGCGCTGGCCCTGTGGCGGGGCGCGCCGCTGTCGGACGTGCGGTCCGACGTGCTGCACGCGGAGGAGGTCGAGCCGCTGCTGGAGGAGCGGCTGGTCGTCCTGGAACGCCGGATCGAGGCTGACCTGGCGGCGGGCCGCGCCGGCGACCTCGTGCCCGAGCTGCGCACCCTGACCAGGGCGTACCCGCTGCGGGAGCGGTTCTGGGGCCAGTTGATGCTCGCCCTGCACGGCAGCGGCAGGCAGGCCGAGGCGCTGGCCGCGTTCGGCGCGGTGCGCGAGCTGCTCGCCGAGGAGCTGGGCGTCGACCCGAGCGAGCACCTGCGGGCCGTGCACCGGACCGTGCTGGCCGGCGACGCCGAGCCGGAGCCCGCGCTCAGCCCGTGGACCGCGCTGTGCCAGCTCCCGCCCGACACGGCCGACTTCATCGGCCGCGACGACCTGTGCGCGGAGGCGTCGGCGCTGCTCACCGCGGACCCGTCCGGGACGGCCGTGCCGGTCCTGGCGATCACCGGCGCGCCGGGCACCGGCAAGTCCACCCTGACGATCCGGGTCGCGCACGCCCTGCGGAGCAGCTTCCCGGACGGCCAGCTGTTCGTCCGCCTCGACGGCGCGGGCAACGCGCCGCGCGACCCGGCCGAGGTGCTGGCCGAGCTGCTGACGGCGGTCGGCGTCAGCCCGTCGGCCCTGCCCGACCGGCTGGAGACGCGGGCCGCCGCGTTCCGCTCCCACCTCGCCGACCGCGCCGTGCTGCTCGTGCTGGACGACGCGGCGGGCGTTGACCAGGTGCGGCACCTGCTGCCGGGCACCGCGAGCAGCGCCGTGCTGATCAGCAGCCGCCACCAGCTCGGCGGCCTGCCGGGCGTGCGCAGCCTGCGGGTGCCGCCGCTGCCCGCCACGTCGGGCCTCGCGCTGCTGTCCCGGGCGATCGGCGAGGACCGGGTCGCCGCCGAGGCCCGCGCCGCCGAGGCGATCGTCGAGGCGTGCGGCGGCCTGCCGCTGGCGCTGCGCATCGTGGGCGCGCGGCTGGCGGCGCGGCGGTCGCTGCCGCTGGCGCAGCTGGCCGCCCGGCTCGCCGACGAGCGCCGCAGGCTGGACGAGCTGGCCACCAGCGACATGGAGGTCCGGGCCAGCCTGGAGCTGAGCTACGAGGCGCTCGCGCCGGACGCGGCGCTGGCGTTCCGCCGGCTCGGGCTGCTCGGCGCGTCCGACGTGGCGTCCTGGGTGGTGCGGGCGCTGACCGGGCTGGACGACCCGGAGCACGCGGTCGAGCGGCTGGTCGAGGCAACCTGCTGGAGGACGTGGGCCGCGACGCGACCGGCGAGCCGCGGTACCGGCTGCACGACATCCTCGCCGTCTACGCCGCCGAGCTGGCCCGCGCGGAGGACGCCGGGCGCAGCGACGCGGCCCTGCGCGGGTACGTCGAGGCGCTGCTCACCCTGGCGGACGCGGCGGTCCACCGGCTGCCGTCCGTGGTGGACGAGCTGCCGCCCGACCCGGTCGAACCGTCGCCGCTGCTCGCGGCGGCCGAGGTCGCGCGCCTCACCGCGGACGGCACGAGCTGGTTCCTGGCCGAGCAGGTGCACCTGGCGCAGGCCGTGGAGCTGGCCGCCCACCGCGGCTGGGTCGCCCCGGCCGTCGCGCTCATCGAGCGGATGATGACGCACCTCGACGTCTACATCCCCCTCGACCGCGTGGTCGAGCTGTACCGGCTGGTCCGCGACACCGCGGCCGAGGCGGGCGAGGGCAGGCTGCGCTGGCGGATGGCGCTGGGCCGCGCGACCCAGATGGTGAAGCGGGCGCTGGACGAGTCGCTGCTGGCCGACATGCAGACCGCCGTCGAGGGCTTCCGCGCCCTCGGCGACCTGCCCGGCGAGGCCATCGCGCTGGCCGCCGTCGTGCACTACCGCTACCTGCACAGCGGCACGCCGGACATCGACCTCGCCCGGCACGCGGCCGACGTGGCCAAGCGCAGCGGCGTGCACAACGTCTACTGCTCGGTGCTGCGCGAGTACGCCTCGATGCTCGCCGCCTCCGGCCGGTACGAGGAGTCGCTGCCCCACTTCGCCGAGACCCTGGCGCTGACCCGCGCCTACGACGACCCGCTGCCCGAGGTGGGCGTGCTGTACCGGATCGCCCGGTACGCCCTGGACAACGACGACCTGGACCGCGCGGTCGAGACGTCCGACCGGGCCATCCGGCTGCTGCGCGGCGTGGACGACATGCGCGCGGTCGGCTACGTGTCCAGCCTGGCCGCCCGCGTCCGGCTCACCGTGGGCCGCGCCGCCGACGCGCTGCCCCTGGCCGACCGGGCCTACCGGATCTTCGTGGAGATCGGGGAGAGCCTGGGCGCGCCCGCCGCCGTCGCCTCGATCGCGGAGGCGTGGCTCGGCCTGGACCGGCCGGCGGAGGCGCTGCGGGTGCTGGAACCCGCGCTGCGCCGGTACCGCGACGTCGGCGCGGCGGAGGCCGTCGCCCGGATGGAGCGGGCGCACGCCCGCGCACGTGCGGCGATCTCGGCACCAGCCGACGAACCGTCGGTCTCGTGAGGTATGCATATGCAGGCCCGCCCCGGCCGACGAGGGGATGACGGATGAGCTTGCACGTGGCGGTGGACTTCGGCACGTCCAGCACCTGCGTCGCGATGTCCCTGCACGGCCGGGAGCCCCAGGTCGTCGTGGTGGACGGCCAGCCGATCGTGCCCTCCGCGGTGTTCGCCGCCGCCGACGGCACGCTGTTCGTCGGGCAGGAGGCCGAGCGCCAGGCCGCGGTGGACCCGTCCCGCTACGAGCCGCACCCCAAGCGTCGGGTGGACGAGGGCGAGCTGCTGCTGGGCACCACCGTGCTGCCGGTGGTGGACGTGGTGCGGGCCGTGCTGACCAGGGCCGTGGCCGAGGCCAGGCGCGTGGCGGGCGGGGCCCGGGTCGACCTGCTCGTGCTCACCCACCCCGCCGACTGGGGCGCGATCCGCACCAGGGTGCTGCTCCAGGCCGCCCGGGGGCTCGGCCAGGAGCTGCGGCTGGTGCCCGAGCCCGTCGCCGCGGCGGTGTTCCACTCCGCCACCCACGCCATCCCGGACGGCGCGGCGCTGGCCGTGCTCGACCTCGGCGGCGGCACCGTCGACGCCAGCGTGGTGGCCCGCCAGGGCGGCGCGTTCCGCGTGCTGGCCACCAAGGGCGACCCCGCCTTCGGCGGCGCGGACGTCGACCAGGCGCTGCTGGAGCACGTCGGCTCACTGGTCTCGCCCGGCGACCCCGAGGCGTGGCGGCAGCTCGTCGAGGGCCGGGAGCTGGCCGACCGCCGCAAGCGCCGGGTGCTGCGCCAGGACGTGCGCGGCGCGAAGGAGACCCTGTCCCGGCACGCCTACACCGACGTGCCGATGCCGCCGCCGTTCCCCGACGCCCACGTCACCCGCACCGACCTCGAACGCCTGATCGGCGCCCCGCTCGCCCGCGCCGCCGAGCTGGTCGTGACGGCCGTGCGGGACGCCGGGCTCGACCCGCGCGGGCTCGCCGGGGTGTTCCTGGTCGGCGGGTCGAGCCGCATCCCGCTCGTGGCGCGGCTGGTGCTGGAGCGGTCCGGCGTGGTGCCGACGAGCATCGACCAGCCGGAGACCGTGGTGGCCCGCGGCGCGCTGCGGGCCGTGCGCGTGGACCCCCTGCGCACCGGCGCGCTGCCGGCGGACCGGGGCGACGTGACGCAGAAGATCACCGACGACCGGACCCGCAAGATCACCCGGCGGATCACGCCGCCGTCGCCGCCCGGCGGGTTCCCGCAGCCCGCGTACTACCCGCCGCCCGCGCCCGCACCGCCGCCGCGCCGCAGCCGCGTGCCGCTGCTCGTGGTCGCCGCCGTGGCCGTGGTCGCCGTCGTCGGCGCGTCCGTCGCGTACGCGCTGACCAGGGACGAGACCCCGGGCGGCGCGCCGACCACGCCGGGCTCGCCGACCGGCGCGGCCGAGGGCCGGACCATCGCCCAGTACGACTACCAGTTCGTCGCGCCGACCGGCTGGCAGCAGACCGGCGGCCAGGTCGAGACCCGCAAGGTGCTGCTCAAACCCGAGGCGCCGGAACTCGACCTCGACGTCATCGCGGTCGAGGAGCGGCTGCTCAACTACAACGCCACCGAGGACCGGGCGCGGGCCGAGACCGAGCTGCGCGACCAGTACGACCAGCGGCGGAACGTGTCCGGTTTCGACCCTGCCGCGGACTTCGCCACCAAGGATGTCGTTTACTACCGGGAGGAGGCGGGCCCGGCCACCATCGACTGGTACGTGCTGTTCCAGGACGACGTCCAGGTCAGCGTCGGGTGCCAGTACCCGCCGGACGGCCGCGACCGGGTCCGCCCCGCGTGCGAGCAGGTCGTCCGCACGCTGACCGTGACCACCTGACCTTGTGGGGACTGTGATGACCGGCATCCCGGAGGCGTTCGCCCGGTTCCGCGCCGACCTCGACGCCGCCGTGACCAGGGGCCGGCGCGCGGCCGCCGCCGCGGGCGAGCGGAACGCGGCCCTGCGCGAGCGCAACCGCCGGCTCGCCGACCAGGCCAGGGCGCGGGAGGTCCGGCCCGACCGCCACGAGCCCACGTCGCCGGACGTGCGGCGGGTCGCGACCGGGTTCCGCCACCACCGCGGCCTGCCCGTCGAGGAGCTGCCGGCGGGCGCGGAACTGCTCGCGCCGGAGAAATCGCGAGAGCAAACGGACGCGAATGCAAATTCGGCGCCGCCGGCGCCCGTCCTCGGTTCTCGCGCGGTCGCCGGGCCGAGCGGCCAACTACCGCCGCACAACGACGATGACGAGGACTTTTCGCAAGCGCGAATCCTCTACTGAGAGCGTTCCGACGCCTCTCGCGTTTACAACCGCAACGACTTCCGGAGAAGTCGCGACAGCGTGGAACCGACCATGGCAAGGTCTGCGTCGTAAGAGGCGTACGGATCGAGTACGCACACCTGATCTCATCGACCAAGGGGGTCGCACCCATGGCTGGTTACTCCACCGGACATCCCGAGCTCGTCGGCGCCGCGAAGGACATCGTCAGCACCAACGAGGGCATCCAGGGCATCCTCGGGCAGCTCGGCGCCACCATCGACGGCCTGGCGCCCGCGTGGAAGGGTGGCGCCGCCGAGGCGTTCGCCAAGCTGATGGAGCGGTTCCGCGAGGACGCCGACAAGCTCCAGAAGGCGCTGATGGACATCGCCGAGCAGATGGACCAGGGCGCGGCCACCTACCTCCAGCAGGAAGAGGAGCAGGCGGCGGAGATGTCGAACATCACGAGCCGCCTCGGTATGTGATCCGACGGAAATTGTCCGTCCGTTCATCACGCAGCAACCCTTTTCCGCTTCTCTTTTCTGACTTCACTTCCTAGGGGAGACTATGGACATCAAGGTCGATTTCGGTGCCCTGAGCAGCGCGGCGAGCGACATCAGCGGCCAGGCCGCCAAGGTGGACTCCGAGCTGGACAACCTCAAGAGCCGCCTCGCGCCCGTCATCGCCCAGTGGGAAGGTGGCGCGTCGGCCGCGTACCAGGACGCGCAGCGCCGCTGGGACGAGTCCGCCGCCGGCCTCCAGCAGGTGCTGGCCCAGATCGGTTCGGCCGTCGCCTCCGCCACCGAGGCGTACCAGGCCGCGGAGCGCAAGAACGAGGGCCGCTGGGGCTGAGCCGCCTCGCGACCCCTGCGCGGGCCCCGGGACCGTCACGGTCCCCGGGGCCCGCGGGCGCGTTCCGGCCCGGTTCGCCAGGGCGTTCGAGCCGGCCCCGGCCGGTCGGGAGGGGGGTCGTTTTGACCGGTGCCGACCCCACCCGGTATCTTCCTACGTTGTTGTGCGGTAACTGGCGCGCTCTATGCGTGCCTCGTGTTCTGGTCCTCTGCCCACCTGGGGTCTCTGGCCTGAGCAGCCGCCGCAATGACCCCAGACGCAAGTGACGACGAGGTAGACCCGTGCGCACGTACAGCCCGAAGCCCGGCGAGGTGACCCGAACCTGGCACGTGATCGACGCCCAGGACGTGGTGCTCGGTCGGCTCGCCACCCAGGCCGCGACGCTGCTGCGCGGCAAGCACAAGCCGACCTACGCCCCCCACGTTGACACCGGTGACTTCGTCATCGTCATCAACGCGGACAAGGTGGCGCTGACCGGCAAGAAGCGTGATCAGGAGTTCGTGTACCGGCACTCCGGTTTTCCGGGCGGCCTGAGCCAGCGCTCGTTCGGCGAGGTGCTCGACACCCGTGCCGACCGGCTGGTCGAGAAGGCGATCAAGGGCATGCTGCCCAAGAACCGCCTCGGCCGCGCGATCGCGGGCAAGCTCAAGGTCTACACGGGCCCGAACCACCCGCACGCTGCGCAGCAGCCGCAGCCGTTCGAGATCAAGAAGGTCGCCCAGTGACCGAGCAGCAGACCGAGGACATCGCCGTGACCCCTGAGGCCGAGTTCGACGCCGTCGAGGCGGAGGCCACCGAGGTGGACGCCACCGACGCCGAGGCCACCGAAGCCGACACCGCGGCCGACGAGGTCGAGGCCGCCCCCGTCGTGCGGCACACCCTCAACGCGGGTGCGCACCACCTCGCGCAGACCGTCGGCCGCCGCAAGCAGGCCATCGTCCGCGTGCGCCTCCTCCCCGGCACCGGCAAGTTCACCCTGAACGGGAAGTCCCTCGAGGACTACTTCCCGAACAAGGTGCACCAGCAGCTCATCCGCGAGCCCCTGGTGACGACCGAGAAGCCGGAGACGTTCGACGTCATCGCGAACCTGCGCGGCGGCGGCACCACCGGCCAGGCCGGCGCCCTGCGCCTCGCGATCGCGCGCGCGCTGATCGCCGTCGACTCCGAGGACCGCCCGGTGCTGAAGAAGGCCGGCTTCCTCACCCGCGACCCCCGGGTCAAGGAGCGGAAGAAGTACGGCCTCAAGAAGGCCCGCAAGGCGCCTCAGTACAGCAAGCGCTGACCTTTCCCAGGTCGAGCGAGCACCACCACGCGGGAGCAGTCAGTTCTTCGTCGAACTGCTGCTCCCGCTGTGCGTTCCCGCCCCTTTTTCCCCGCACATGGAGGTCACGGCGATCATGGCTCGGCTGTTCGGCACCGACGGCGTACGAGGTCTCGCCAACGCGGACCTGACCCCGGAACTCGCGCTGTCCGTCGCCGCGTCCGCGGCACGCGTGCTGGCCGAGCACGACCGCTCGCACCGCCCGGTCGCGGTCGTCGGCCGCGACCCGCGGGCCAGCGGCGAGATGCTGGAGGCCGCCGTGGTGGCCGGCCTGACCTCAGCGGGCGCGGACGTGCTGCGCGCCGGCGTGCTGCCCACCCCGGCCGTCGCCTACCTGGTGTCCGCCCTGGGCGCGGACGTCGGCGTGATGATCTCCGCCTCGCACAACCCGATGCCCGACAACGGCATCAAGCTGTTCGCCGCCGGCGGGCACAAGCTGCCCGACGCGGTCGAGGACGAGATCGAGCAGAAGCTGGGCGAGCGCGACCACCGCCCCACCGGCGCGGGCATCGGCCGCGTCCGCGACATCGAGGACGCCGAGGGCCAGTACGTGCAGCACCTGGTGAAGGTGACGCCGCACCGCCTCGACGGCCTCAAGGTCGTCGTGGACTGCGCCAACGGCGCCGCGTCCGTGGCCGCGCCCGACGCCTACCGCCGCGCCGGCGCCGAGGTCGTCGAGATCCACGCCACCCCGGACGGCCTCAACATCAACGACGGCTGCGGCTCCAACCACGTCGAACTGCTGCGGGCCGCCGTGGTCGAGCACGGCGCGGACCTGGGCATCGCCCACGACGGCGACGCGGACCGCTGCGTCGCCGGC
>NZ_JBHYXZ010000063.1:36025-45708 GCF_042752395.1 Actinosynnema sp. NPDC059335
TGTGTCAGCCACCCAACCCCCACCATTTGGGGGCGCGCGTCTGGCCTGCCGCCGCGGCGCCGGCGGGGCCCCCCCCGCCCCCCCCCCCCCCCGCGCCCCCCCCCCCCCCCACGCCGACGGCAACGACCTCGACGGCGACCAGGTCATGGCGGTGCTCGCGCTCGGCATGAAGGAAGCCGGCGAGCTGACCGACAACACCCTGGTCGCCACCGTGATGAGCAACCTGGGCCTGCACCTGGCGATGCGCGAGCACGGCATCTCCCTCAAGACCACCGCCGTCGGCGACCGCTACGTGCTGGAGGAGCTGCGCGCGGGCGGGTTCGCGCTCGGCGGCGAGCAGTCCGGCCACGTGATCCTCCCGGCGCACGCCACCACCGGCGACGGCCTGCTGACCGCGTTGCGCCTGATGTCGCGGATGGCCGAGACCGGCAAGCCCCTGGCCGAGCTGGCGGGCGTCATGCGCCGCCTGCCCCAGGTGCTGATCAACGTCGTGGTCGGCGACAAGGCCGCGGTGGCCAGGGACGCGGCCGTGAACGAGGCGGTCGCCGCCGTGTCGGCCGAGCTGGGCGACACCGGCCGGGTGCTGCTGCGGCCGTCCGGCACCGAGCAGCTCGTGCGCGTGATGGTCGAGGCCGCCACCCACGAAGTGGCGGAAGCGGCGGCGCAGCGACTCGCGGGTGTGGTTTCCTCGGTGCGCTGACGGGCGAGTCGTTCGGGGGTCGGGGATGGGCAACTTCGGGTTCGTCGAGCTGGCGATCATCGCGGTGGTGCTGGCCGCCATCGTCGTGGGCGTCGTCGTGCTGGTGAAGAAGGCCGGCGGCAAGCAGGCGCAACACCCCCACCCGGGGCAGCACCCCGGCCAGTACCCGGGTCAGCAGTACCCGGGCCAGGGGTATCCCGGTCAGCAGTACCCGGGCCAGGCGTACCCCGGTCAGCAGTACCCCGGTCAGCAGTACCCCGGCGGGCACCACCCCGACCCGCCGCCCCAAGGCGGCCCGTACCCCGGCGGCCCGGGCCGGCCGCCGCACGGGCAGCAGCCGCCCCCGGGCCACCAGCCGCCTCCGCCGCCGCGGTGACGGCGACGCCCCGCGTCGCCGTTTACACCTGCAAGGACCAGCGCCGTTCCGCCGTCGGGCGGCCCGGCGGCCTGCCACGATGGGAACCGCACGCCGAAGCGTCACGTCGAAACGGGCGAGTCGTCGAGTTGGGTCGTGGCCTCAGCGCCACGGAGGGGAGTGGAGCGCCGTGGCCGGTTACGGCACCAGTACCGAGGCGATGCGAAAAGCCTCGAAGGGCATTTCCGATGCGGCGAAGGAGACGGCCGACGGCTTGAAGGACGTGGGCCAGACGCAGACGGTCGCCCGCGATTTCGGCGAAGCGCACCAGCAGCACTTCACCGGCTACAAGGCGGGGATCGACAACTTCGGCAAGGGCATCGCGAACATGGCGAGCGTCCTCGGCGGGTTCGCCGGGAAGATCGCGTCCGGCGCCGGCACCTACGGCGACGTCGAATCCACCAACGCGGGCGACCTGGGGAGCCAGTACTGATGGCCGATCCGAGCTGGAACGACGTCAAGGCCGTTCTCGACGACCCGAACGTGTCGGAGGACAAGAAGGCGGAGCTGATGCACGCCTACGTGTCCGAGACCGCGCCGTGGAACATCCCCGACGAGGCGAACACCTACAAGGACCGCTACGACACCTCCAGCCTGTGGGACTGGGGCGACGGCGCGTCCGCCGACAACGGCCTGCGCAACCGCTACGACGAGGCCAAGGCCGAGGGCGAGTCCAACAGCTACAACAGCCGGGAGCAGACCAAGGCCGTCGAGGACGGCCGGCGCGACCTGGACTCCACGCAGCCGCCCACCGCGTCCGGCTCGGGCGTGAAGCTCTCCGACGAGCTGCTCGACGCGGGCAAGGCCGGGCTCAAGGTGTTCGAGAAGTTCGAGGGCATCTGGAACAACCGGCCCGGCGACTGCCTGGGCAACACCACGGCGATCAACTACGCCGAGCAGATCCAGAAGCCCTACGACGAGCAGCGCGGCATCAACTTCCACAAGCTGCTCATGGAGGCCGACGAGTTCGGCGCCGCCAAGACGAAGATCGACGATATGCGCACCGAGGTGGACGGCCACCTCAAGGGCCTGTACGCGGAGTGGGAGGGCCAGGCCGCCACCAAGTCCCACGAGCACTACACCGGGCAGATCGCGCCGAAGGTCACCGAGCTGGCGGACGCGTTCGACGGCGCGGCCAAGCTCACCCGTTCCGCGGTCCGCAACGTGTACGACCTGGTCAAGAGCAAGGCCGACGAAGTCCTCGGCATGTACCGGGAGCAGATCGGCCAGGCCGACACGTTCATGGCGGAGAAGGTCGTGTCGTTCGCCCGCGGCGAGGGCGATTACTCCAAGGACCGCGTCCTGGAAATCGCCGGCTGGGTCGACTCCAAGACCGGCAGCAACATCGCCGACCGGATCCACTCCGACGACTGCAGCCTGAACGACGAGAACCGCGACTACGCGATCAACCAGTGCAAGAAGTGGATCCGCGACTCGTTCAACCGCGAGTTCTGGCAGCTCTACGAGCAGTTCAAGTCGTGCTGCACCGAGACCAAGTCCTCCGTGGACGCCCAGTGGGAAACGCTCGCCAACTACATGGCCGAGTTCGACAACCCGTTCCCCGCGCCCGCCTCCGACGAAGGCGGCGACAAGGGCGGTGACGACAAGGGTGGCGACACCGGCGGTGGCACAGGTGGCGGCGGTGGCACCGGTGGCGGCACGGGTGGTGGCGGCAGCGGTTCCGGCGGTGGCGGAGGCTCGCCGTCCCTGCCGGAGATGCCCAAGCCCGAGAACCCGCTCGACAAGGACGGCGACGGCAAGCCGGACGACATCAAGCTGCCCGGCGACACCGACGGCGACGGCAAGATCGACGACCTCGACGGCGACGGCAAGCCCGACGACCAGGACGGCGACGGCAAGCCCGACGGGCTCAAGGGCGAGGAGGAGCCGCCCGAGACCGTCACCATCAGGAGCGGCGACAACGAGATCAAGATCACCGAGCCGGACGAGAACGGCCACGTGCAGATCACCGTCGACACGCCGCAGAGCGAGCCCAAGACCTACGACGTCGACTTCAGCAACAACCCCGACGCGCTGAAGGCCCTGATGGGCCAGAACGGCGGGGCGGCGCTGGCGGGCGCGTTGGCCGGCGCGACCTCGACCACCGGCACGGCCGTGCCCGGCGGCACGCCCGGTGCGAGCGGGGCCGCGTTCGGGGTGGCCGGCCCGGGCGAGGGCGGCGCGAACGGCGCGATCCCGATCGAGGCCGGCGCGGACGGCAAGGCGTTGATCGAGCTGGACGGCCTGGCGATCACCGCCGAGGTGGACCCGCTGACCGGTGAGATCAACCTCACTGTGGACAACGGCGACGGCACGCCCGAGCAGTACGGCGTGGAGTTCGGCGAGGACACCGCCGACACCGGCACGCCGGGCATCCCGGGCCTGGACAACGCCGTGCCGCTGCCGGCCGACGTGCCGGGCGACGTGACCACGATGCCCGCCGAGGCGGAAACCCTGATCGGCCGAGGCGAACCGGCCGTGGCCGGCTTCACCGAGCCGCAGGCGGCACCCGCGGGCCAGGGCTTCGCGGGTGGTTTCACCGAGCCCCAGGCAGCGCCCGCCGGTCAGGGCTTCGCGGGTGGTTTCACCGAGCCCCAGGCGGCACCCGCCGGTCAGGGCTTCGCCGGTGGTTTCACCGAACCGCAAGCGGCCCCCGCCGGCCAGGGCTTCGGCGGCGCGTCGGTCGGCGGCTTCACCGAGCCGCAGGCGGCCCCGATGCCCGCCGCGGGCACCGTCGCGGGCGCACCGGTCAGCGCCGGCTTCACCGAGCCTTCGTCGTTCCAGGCGCAACCGGCGTTCCAGTCCCAACCGGCGTTCCAGGGCCAGCCCGCCTTCCAGGGCTTCGCCCCCGCGGGCCAGTTCGACGGCGGCGTCCCGCACTACAACACCGAGGGCACCACGTCGACCTCCGGCGCGTCCGTGCTGGGCAGCGGTTCCGGTTTCAACAGCGCGGACTCCGTGCTGGGCGGCGGGTCGTCGTCCGCCGGGGACAACACGTGGAACAGCCCGTCGACCAACTCCGCCGACCAGGGCCTCGCGTCGGACACGAACGCGTCCCAGGCGGGCCAGGCCGGTTCCGCGACGTTGCCGTCGATGCAGGACTCCCAGGTCGCGGGGCAGCCCGGCGGCTCGGCCGTCGGTGGCGGCATGATGGGCGGCGGGATGATGGGCGGCGGCATGGCCGGCGCGGGTCAGCAGGGTGGCGGCGGCGACAACGAGCGCAGCAGCCCGGGGCAGTGGCGCACGACCGGGTCGCTGTTCGACGACGACGTCAGCCTCAGCCGGGTCCAGGGCGTGCTGGGTGAGGAGGGCCGATGAGCGCCGCGTCGGAGCGGCTGGCCGCGGCGATGAGCCGCTTGGACCAGATCTCGCGGGAGCACGCGGACCGGCGTGAGCTGCGCGAACGCCGCACCCGTGAGGCGAAGGAGCAGGCGAGCGCCAGCTTCGCCAAGCAGGGGGAGACCGCGCAGAAGATCGTCGAGCGGCTGGAGGAGGCCGAGAAGGCCCAGAAGGCCGCCGGCGGCTGGAACACCAAGGCGGCGACGGAGAAGAAGAGCGGCGAGTACAAGTTCGGCGCGGAGGACGACGAGCCGACCTACGAAACCCCACCGCCGCTCACCACGGGCTGGTCGCCGACCCCGCCGACCACCCCCATCCCGACCCCCGTCACCACCCCACCTCCGCCACCACCACCGCCTGCGGCCCGCCCGTCCCCCCGCCGCCCGACCCCGGTGGACGACGACGACGATTTCGGCGGCCAAAGCTGGCTGACCTGACCTGGCTCTACCTCCGCCCCTCGACCAGCCAACCGACACGATCGGGCGAACATCGCCCGAAAATGTACGGAAACACTGTTACCGCACCTCGGTTGATATGGACCGCCCGCCAACCACGGCCCCGTCGCGACCACCACTCACGACGACCCGCCACCCGGCACCGGTCCACCAGCCAGACGTCGAGGGGTCGGAGGAACCAGGACCATGCCAGCAGCCCCACACTCGCCCGCCCTTGCACGCGACGCCCCCGAACACACGGGGAGGCGCCCCGGCACACGACGGAACGGGTTCGCGCACACGACGCAATGAGTTCGCACACACGACAGCCCGACGCTGCCCGACGCATGCCCGGCCCGGCGCACGACAGCCCGGCGTGGTCCGGCTCACGTGACCGCCCGAACCCCCGGCTTGCCGACCGCCACCGCCCAGCCCGCCGCCGACGTGGCGCAAGCGCTTGCCCGACGAACCCGCGGCCGGGCTGGGGTCGCCGGGCTGGGGTCAGCGCGGGACCAGCGGGCCGCGTTGGAAGCTCAGGACGGCGCCCCGCACGTCGCCGTCCAGCAGCGCGTCCCACTGCTTCTCGCCCTTCAGCGTGCGCAGCAGGAACGCCGTCATCAGCGCCCGCGCCAGCCTCTGCGCCGCGCGCTCGCCCTTGCCGTCGAGCAGCAGCTCGCTCCAGTGCCGCCCCTCCGCGAACCCCAGGTGGCTGGCCTTCGGCAGCGACCGCAGCTGCACCGGCCCCTGCCATGCCTCGGCGATCGCCTCCGCGTGACCGACCGGCGGCGCGATCCGGTCCTCGCCGGCCGCCAGGTGCAGGCCGGGCACGGTGACCCGTCGGGCCGCGTCGAGCGCGGACGGCCGGGTCTCCGATGCGGCCAACGTCACGACCGCCCGCACGCGCGGGTCGTCCGCCGCCGCGAGCACCGCCGCGCCGCCGCCCATCGAGTGGCCGGCCACCGCGAGCCGGGACGGGTCGACGCTGATCGCGCCGTCGCCCAGTCGCACGCCGGTGCACACGTCGAGGGTCGTCCGCAGGTTCCCTGCCAGCAGCCGCGACGACATCAGCGGCCCGCGCTGGGTCCCCGGCGCGGCGGCCACGAAACCCCAGGACGCCAGGTGCCGGAGCAGGGCGCGATAGCGGTTGACCGGCTGCAACCAGCCGTGGCCGAACGCCACGGCGGGCAGTCCCAGCCCGGTCGCGGGGGTGTAGACCAGGCCCGGTAGGCCGACCAGCGCCAGATCGCCGCGCAACACGGTGTGCTCACCGGGCCTGCTGAGCTGGTCGAGCACCTGCTTCGCCGAGTAGCCGCTCACCACGCGAACGGTAGTCGATCGAGGTCGCGCCGCGCACGCTCCGATTGGTCTACACCAATTCCCGTGCCCACCAGCGGAAACGCGGGGAAGTGGCCCGTTCGAACAGCGGCCCTGGTCTAGTTACGCTGTGCGGCGTGTGCGGAATCGTGGGATATGTGGGACACAGGTCGGCGCTCGACGTCGTGCTCGACGGGCTGCGGCGGCTCGAGTACCGGGGCTACGACTCGGCCGGCGTCGCGGTCCTCGACGGTGACGGCGGCCTGGCCGTCGAACGCAAGGCCGGCCGCCTGACGAACCTGGAGGCCCGCCTCGACGAGGTCGGGCGCGACGCCTTCACGGGCACCGCCGGCATGGGCCACACCCGCTGGGCGACCCACGGCGCGCCGATCGACCGCAACTCGCACCCGCACCGCGACGTCACCGGCCGGGTCGCCGTCGTCCACAACGGCATCATCGAGAACTTCGCCGCCCTGCGCGCCGAACTCGAAGCCGACGGCGTCGAGATGGCCAGCGACACCGACACCGAGACCACCGCGCACCTCATCGCCCGCGCGTACGACGACGGCGACACCAAGGGCGACCTGGTGGCGAGCGTCCGCTCGGTCGTGCGCCGCCTGGAAGGCGCGTTCACGCTCGTCGTCACCCACGCCGATCACCCGGACGTGGTCGTCGCCGCACGCCGGTCGTCACCGCTGGTAGTGGGCGTCGGCGACGGCGAGACGTTCGTCGCCAGCGACGTGTCCGCGTTCATCGAGCACACCCGCGAGGCCGTCGAGCTCGGCCAGGACCAGGTCGTGGTCATCGACCGCGAGGGCTACCGCGTCACCGACTTCGACGGCGCGGACGCGCAGGCCAAGCCGTTCACGGTCAACTGGGACCTGTCGGCCGCCGAGAAGGGCGGCCACGAGTACTTCATGCTCAAGGAGATCGAGGAGCAGCCGGAGGCGCTGGCCAACACGCTGCGCGGCCACTTCCGCGACGGCCGCGTCGTGCTGGACGAGCAGCGCCTGTCCGACCAGGACCTGCGCGACGTGGACAAGGTCTTCGTCGTCGCCTGCGGCTCGGCCTACCACTCCGGCCTGGTCGCCAAGTACGCCATCGAGCACTGGACGCGACTGCCCGTCGAGGTCGAGTTGGCCAGCGAGTTCCGCTACCGCGACCCCGTGCTGGACCGGGACACGCTCGTCGTCGCCGTCTCCCAGTCAGGTGAAACCGCTGACACGTTGGAGGCTGTCCGGCACGCACGGTCGCAGAAGGCGCGCGTGCTGGCGGTGTGCAACACCAACGGCGCGCAGATCCCGCGCGAGTCCGACGCCGTGCTCTACACGCACGCTGGCCCGGAGATCGGCGTCGCCTCGACCAAGGCGTTCCTCGCCCAGATCGCGGCGAACTACCTGGTCGGCCTGGCGCTGGCGCAGGCCCGCGGCACGAAGTACCCCGACGAGGTGGCGCAGGAGTTCCACCAGCTCGAGGCCATGCCGGACGCCGTGCAGAAGGTGTTGGGCACGGTCGAGCAGGTCCGCGCCCTCGGCCGCGAGCTGGCCGACTCGAAGGCGGTGCTGTTCCTCGGCCGCCACGTCGGCTACCCGGTGGCGCTCGAAGGCGCGTTGAAGCTCAAGGAACTGGCCTACATGCACGCCGAGGGCTTCGCGGCGGGCGAGCTGAAGCACGGTCCGATCGCGTTGATCGAGGAGGACCTGCCGGTGGTCGTGGTGATGCCGTCGCCGAAGGGCCGGGCGGTGCTGCACTCGAAGCTCGTGTCGAACATCTCGGAGATCCAGGCACGGGGTGCGCGCACGATCGTGATCGCTGAAGAGGGTGACGAGACGGTTCGCCCGTTCGCGGATCACCTGATCGAGGTGCCGGCGGTGTCGACGCTGCTCCAGCCGTTGATCTCCACCGTGCCGCTGCAGGTGCTGGCCGCGGAGATCGCCCGCAGCCGCGGTTACGACGTGGACAAGCCGCGCAACCTCGCCAAGTCCGTCACGGTCGAGTAGGGCAGGCTTGGCCCCATGCGGGGTCTGTGGACGACGGATCGGGTCAGGGCGGCGGAAGAGCGCGTCATGGCGGTCGTGCCGGCCGGCGCGCTGATGCGCCGGGCGGCGTTCGGCGTGGCGGTCGTCGCGGCGGAGCTGCTGGCCGGGAGGCGTCGGGTCGGCCTGCTCGTCGGCGCGGGCAACAACGGTGGTGACGCGCTGTGGGCGGGGTACTACCTGCGCAAACGCGGCGTGGCTGTGTCCGCTGTCCTGCTGTCGCCTGATCGCGTGCACGCGGAGGGCTTGGCTGCGTTCCGTCGCGTCGGCGGTCGGGTGGTCGACCGCCTGCGCGACGTCGACCTGGTGATCGACGGGATCGTGGGGCTGTCCGCGCGCGGCCCGTTGCGCCCGGACGCCGCCGAGCACGTGGCGCACCTCGACGCGCCCGTGCTGTCGGTGGACCTGCCCAGCGGCATCGACCCCGACACGGGCGCGATCTCCGGACCGGCGGTGCGCGCGCACACCACCGTGACGTTCGGCTGCCTCAAGCCCGTGCACGCGCTGGCCGACTGCGGGGACGTGCGGCTGGTCGACATCGGGCTGGCCGGCGAGCTGCACGGGCCGGACCTGGTCGAGCTGGACGTGGACGACGTCGGCGCGGCGTGGCCGGTGCCGGGGGCCGAGGACGACAAGTACACGCAGGGCGTGACGGGCATCGCGGCCGGTTCGGCGACCTACCCCGGCGCGGCGGTGCTGGCGACCGGTGCGGCGTTGCTGGCCACGTCGGGCCTGGTGCGGTACGCCGGTGCGGCGGCGGAGCCCGTGCGGGCGCGGTGGCCGGAGGCGATCTGCACCGGGTCGATCACGGACGCGGGCCGCGTGCAGGCGTGGGTCGTGGGGCCGGGCTTGGGCACCGGGCTCGGGTCGGAGGCCGTCCTGCGGACGGTGCTGGAGGCGGGCGTGCCGGTGTGCGCGGACGCCGACGCGATCACCATGCTGGCCAACAACCCGGACCTGTGGGACGCGCGCGACCCCGACACGCCGTTGGTGCTGACGCCGCACGACCGCGAGTACGAGCGGTTGGCCGGGCCGGTCGGCCCTGATCGGGTGACGGCCGCGCGGAAGGCGGCGGAGCGGTTCAACGCCGTCGTGCTGCTGAAGGGGCACGCCACCGTCGTCGCCGGGCCGGACGGACGGGTGCTGGTCAACCGGGCGCGGTCGTCGTGGGCCGCGACCGCCGGTTCCGGGGACGTGCTGTCCGGGGTGCTGGGCTCGCTGCTCGCCGCCGGCCTCGACCCGGTGCTGGCCGCCGGCTGCGCCGCGAAGGTGCACGTCCTCGCGGCCGACCTGGCCGCCGACGGCGCGCCGATCCCGGCCACCTCCCTGTTGGCCGCGATCCCCGACGCCATCCGCGCCGTCCGCCCGCTCTAACCCCCGCGTGTCCTACGTTCGCGTCACGCGTGTCCTACGTTCGGAACACCCGAGTTGAACGCTCAGGTGCC
>NZ_JBHYXZ010000064.1:0-40744 GCF_042752395.1 Actinosynnema sp. NPDC059335
TGGAGTACCTGGGCCGGTCGGACGACCAGGTGAAGATCCGCGGGTTCCGGATCGAGTTGGGCGAGGTCGAGGCGGTGCTGGCGCGGCACCCCGCCGTGCGGCAGGTGGCGGTCGTCGCGCGGGACGACGGCCCGGCCGGGAAGTGGCTGGTCGCGTACGTCGTCGGCGAGGCCGAGGCCGATGAGCTGCGCTCGTTCGCGGCGGGGTTCCTGCCCGACCACATGGTGCCGGCGGCGTTCGTGCGGCTGGACGCCGTGCCGATCACCGCGAACGGCAAGCTGGACCGGGCGGCGCTGCCCGCGCCCGACTCCCGCCGTGCCGCGTCCGGACGCGCGCCCCGCACCCCGGCCGAGCGCACCCTCGCCCGCCTGTTCGCCGAGGTGCTCGGCCTGGACGCGGTCGGCGTGGCGGACAACTTCTTCGCCCTCGGCGGCGACAGCATCATCTCGATCCAGTTGGTGAGCCGGGCCCGTCAGGCGGGGTGGGGCATCACGCCGCGGGCCGTGTTCGAGCACAAGACCGTCGAGGCGGTCGCCGCCGTCGCCGTCCCGCTCGACGCGGACGCCGACCAGGCCCCGGACGTCGGCGTCGGCGACCTGCCCGCCACGCCGATCATGCGGTGGCTGGCCGAGCGGGGCGGTTCGGCGGACCGGTTCGCCCAGTGGGTGCTGCTCCGGGTGCCGGCCGACCTGGGCCTGGACCGCATCACCGCCGCCGTGCAGGCCGTGGTCGACCACCACGACGCGTTGCGCCTGGTCGTGCGCCCCGGCCACGACCCGGTCGTGCCACCGCCCGGCGCGGTCGACGCGCGCGAACGGGTGCGGCGGGTGGATCTCCCGGCCACCGACGACGTGGCCGCCGCCGTGCAGGCGGAACTGCACGCCGCGCAGGACCGGCTGGCACCGGCCCGGGGCGCGGTGGTCGAGGTCGTGTGGTTCGACGCCGGCCCCGGCCGTTCGGGACGGGTGCTGCTGGTCGTGCACCACCTCGCGGTCGACGGCGTGTCGTGGCGGATCCTGCTGCCCGACCTGGCCGCCGCGTGGCGGGCCGGCGCGCCCCTCGAACCGGTCCGCACGTCGTTGCGCCGGTGGGCCGAGGAGCTGGTCGCGCAGTCCCGGTCCGACGCCCGGGTCGCCGAGCTGCCGCGGTGGACCGAGGTGCTGCGCGACCCCGGCCCCGCGCTGGCCGCCCGTCCGCTGGACCCGGCCCGGGACCGCGCGGACCGGGTGCGGTCGGTGTCGGTGGAGGTGCTGGCCGAGGTCACCGGGGCGCTGCTGGGCGAGGTGCCGGCGCTGTTCCACGCGGGGATCGACGACGTGCTGCTGACCGGGCTGGCGATCGCCGTGCGGCGGTGGCGCGGACCCGGCCCGGTGGTCGTGGACCTGGAGGGGCACGGCCGCGAAGACCTCGGGCTGGACGTGTCGCGCACGGTCGGGTGGTTCACCACGCTGCACCCGGTGCGGCTGGACGTCGGCGACGCCGGCCCCGGCGAGGCGCTGAAACGCGTGAAGGAGCAGGTGCGCGCCCTCCCCGACCACGGCCTCGGCTTCGGCCTGCTGCGCCACCTGAACCCCGCGACCGCCGGGGTGCTGGCCGAATCGGGCACGCCGGAGGTCGCGTTCAACTACCTCGGCCGCGCGGGCGCGCCGGACACCGGCGACTGGTCGCTCGCCCCGGAAGCGGCCACCGTGACCCCGGCCGCCCCGGACCTGCCCGCCGCCCACGCGCTGACCGTCGACGCCGCCGTGCACGACGGCGTGCTGCGGGCGAGCTGGTCGTGGCCCGGGGAGCTGTTCGCCGAGGCGGACGTCCGCGCGCTGGCCGACGCCTGGGCCGACGCCCTGACCGGCCTGGTCGAGCACGCCCGCGAGCCCGGCGCCGGCGGCTTCACGCCGTCCGACCTGCCCCTGGTGGCGCTGAGCCAGGACCAGATCACGCGGATCGAGCGGCAGTGGCCCGGGGTCGAGGACGTCCTGCCGCTGTCCCCGTTGCAGGAAGGGCTGCTCTTCCACGCCCTGTACGACGAACAGGGGCTCGACGTGTACCTCGTGCAGCTGCACGTGGACCTCGAAGGCGCGTTGGACGTCGGCGCGCTGCGCGCGGCGGCGGGCGCGCTGGTGCGGCGGCACGCCAACCTGCGCACCGCGTTCGCCCACGACGGCCTCGACCGGCCCGTGCAGGTGGTGCTGCGCGACGTGGACCCGCTCTGGGACGAGCACGACCTGTCCGACCTGGACGCCGCCGACCGCGACGACGAACTGGCCTGGCTGACCGACACCGACCGCGTGCGCCGCTTCGACACCGCCCGCGCCCCCCTGATCCGCTTCACCCTGATCCGCCTGGGCGACAACCGCTTCCGGTTCGTCGTCACCAACCACCACCTGGTCCTCGACGGCTGGTCCAGCCCGCTCGTCGCGCGGGAGCTGTTCGCCCTCTACCTGACCGCCGGCGACGACCACGCCCTGCCCCGCGTGCCCCCGTACCGCGACTACCTCGCGTGGGTGTCCGACCAGGACCGCGACGAGGCGCGTCGGCACTGGCGCGAAGCCCTCGCCGGCCTCGACGGCCCGACCCTGCTCGACCTCCCCGACCCCGCCCGACCACCCGTCGTCCCCGAGGAAGTCGCCCACGTCCTGCCCGACCATCTCGCCACCCGCCTGACCACCCTGGCCCGCGCCCGCGGCGTCACGATGAACACCCTGGTCCAAGCCGCCTGGGCCATCGTGCTCGGCCGCCTCACCGGCCGCGACGACGTGGTGCTCGGCATCACCGTCTCCGGCCGCCCCGCCGACCTGCCCGGCGTCGAGTCGATGATCGGCCTGTTCATCAACACCCTCCCCGCCCGCGTCCGGCTCGACCCGACGCGGCCGCTCGGCGACCTGCTCGACCGGCTCCAGAAGCAGCAGTCCGCGCTCGCCCCCTACCACTACCTGGGCCTGACCGAGATCCAACAGGCCACCGGCCTGGGCGAGCTGTTCGACACCGACCTGGTGTTCGAGAACTACCCGCTCGGCCCCGACACCGGCTGGGACGTGGGCCACGACCTGCGCTTCGTGGACGTGCGGATGCAGGACGCCACACACTACCCCATGAGCCTGCTCGTGATCCCGCACGAGGAGCTGCGCCTGCGCCTCGGCTACCGCCCGGACCTCTTCGACGCCGACGACGCCCACCGCGTGCTCGGACGCCTGGTCCGGGTGCTCGAAGCGATGGCCACCGACCTCTCGACCCCGGTCGCCCGCGTGGACGTGCTCGACCCGGCCGAGCGCGAGCAGGTCCTGACCGGGAACCTGATCCCCGCAGCGGCCTCGTGGCCGGCTTCGACCGATCCGGCCATCCCGCTCTATCCCGATGGTCCCGTACGCCCCGACCTCGCAAGCCCTGACCCCGTACGCCCCGACCTCGCAAGCCCTGACCTCGCAAGCCCTGACCCCGCACGCCCCGACCCCGCAAGCGCCGCGAGCCCCGCAAGGCCAGACGCCGCACGCCCCGCGAGTCCCGGTCCCGCACGCCCCGCAGGCCCCGCGAGTCCCGATCCGGCACGCCCCGCGAGCCATGCGCCTGTGCCCGCGCGTCCCGCCCATGCCGCGCGTCCCGGCCACCCCGCCCACCGCACGGCTGCCACACCTCCCGCCACTCCCGCCGATCCCGAGGGCACGGGTTGGTTGCCGGCCTCGTTGTTTCAACCGACGTTCGACACCGTCCAAAACGGCGTTACGTTTGATGGCCGCATCCAAGTTCACCCGATCGGGCACGAGCTGGAGGCACGGGCCAACCAACTCGCCCGGCACCTGGTCGAGCTGGGCGTCGGACCGGAACAGCTGGTCGCACTGGTGCTCCCGCCCTCCGACCACCGCACGATCGCAACCCTGGCGGTGCTCAAGGCGGGCGGCGCGTACGTGCCCGTGGACCCCGAGCGCCCCGTCGACTGGATCGCGGCCGTGTTCGACGAGACCCAGCCGCTCCTCGCACTGACCACCACCGCCGGCGCGATCGCGGTGCCCGGTCACGTCGAGCACGTGCTCGAACTGGACGACCTCACCCTAATCCACCACCCCGACACCGACCTGACCGACGCCGACCGCCTCGCGCCGCTCTCCCCGCACAACACGGCGGTGATCGCCTACACGACGGATTCGCTCCACGCCCCGGACGGCCTCGTCGCGGACCACGCATCCCTGCGCACACCCCGAGCGCGCGCCTACGTGCTCGACCACACCCTGACCCCGGTCCCACCCGGCGTGGTGGGCGACCTCTACACGTCCGCCCACGCCCGCGGCTACCTCGACCGCCCCGTCCTCACCGCCACCCGCCTCGTCGCCGACCCGTTCGGCCCGCCCGGCAGCCGCCTGCACCGCACCGGCGAACTCGCCCGGTGGACCCGTGACGGCACCCTCGTCCGCCTCGGCCGGGCCGAGGACCAGCTGACGATCCGCGGGTTCCGCCTCGACCCGACCCGCGTCGAGTCCGCCCTCGCCTCCCACCCCGCCGTCGCGCACGCCGCCGTCGCCACCCGGCGCGGACCGGGCGACGAACGCCTCGTCGCCTACGTCGTGCCGGCCGGGGACCGCGGGCCGACGCTGGTGGAGCTGCGCCAGTACGTCGCGAGCCTCCTCCCGGACCCGCTGATCCCCACCGCGCTGGTCACCCTCGACCACCTGCCGTCGACACCGGGCGGCCGGCTCGACCGGTCGGCCCTGCCCGCGCCGACCACACAGGACGGCGACGCGCGCCGCCACCCGTGGACGCCCCGGGAACGCATCCTGTGCGACCTGTTCGCCGAGGTCCTGGGCCTGCCCGAGGTCCTCGTGGACGAGTCGTTCTTCGACCTGGGCGGCTACTCGCTGCTCGGCACCCGCCTGGTGGCCCGGATCGGCGCGACGCTCGGCCGCGAGCTGTCCGTCCGCGACCTGTTCGCCAACCCCACCGTGGCGGACCTGGCCAGGCGGTTCGACCAGGACGACCCCGCCGACGACGAAGGGCTGCGGGTGATCCTGCCCCTGCACCCGGCGGGCGACGCGCCGATCGTGTTCTGCGTGCACCCCGGCGGCGGCCTGAGCTGGTGCTACGCGGGCCTGGTCGGCAAGCTCGGCCGGCACGCCCGCCTCTACGGCATCCAGGCGCGCGGCCTGGCCGAGGCGACCGCGCTCCCGGCCGACACCGACGAGATGGTGGCCGAGTACGTGGCGCACCTGCGGTCCGTGCAGCCCACCGGGCCGTACCGGCTGGTCGGCTGGTCGTTTGGCGGCAAGATCGCGCACCGGCTCGCGGTCGAGTTGCAGCGGCAGGGCGAGCGGGTGGACCTGCTCGCGATCCTGGACAACTACCCGCACCGGGAGCCGCCCGCCGAGCCGAGGCCCGCGGAGCAGGACGTGCTGCGCGCCATCCTGGAGAGCCTCGGCCGGCCGGCCGGGACCACCGGGGACCTCGACCGCGCCGAGGTCGAGGAGCTGGTCCTGCGGCACGGCGGCCGCGTGGCGGGCGTCGACCGGGACCGGATCTCCGCCTTCGTGGACGTCTACCTGAACAACTGGGCGTTCGCGCAGGAGGTGACGCGCGGCGTGTTCCGCGGCGACCTGCTGTTCTTCACGGCCGTGCGCGACCGGCCGGAGGGCCTGCCCACGTTCGAGGCGTGGCGACCGCACGTGGACGGCGTCGTGACCAACCACGACATCGCCTGCGCGCACGACGAAATGATGAACCCGGGACCGCTGGCGGAGATCGGCACGATCCTCGCCGACGCCCTGTCCCGGACCGACCGGAACCAGTGAGGGGAAACACCGATGTCCAACCCGTTCGACAGCGACGACCGGCCGTTCTACGTCCTGGTCAACGACGAGGGCCAGCACTCGCTGTGGCCCACCTTCGCCGAGGTGCCGGCGGGGTGGACCGTCGTGTTCGGCGAGGCCGACAAGCAGGCGTGCCTGGACTACGTCGAGACGCACTGGACCGACATGCGGCCCAAGAGCCTGATCGAAGCGATGGAGCGGTAGTGGGCGCGGGAGCCGCGGCCGCCGACCACGAGTTCCGACTGGCCGACGCCGACGCCCGCGACGTGGCGCGGGTCGCGGACCGGGTGACGGCCGGCGGCCCCGCCGTGGACGACCGGGCGTGGGTCGCGCGGGCCAGGGACGCCTGGGACGACCTGCCCGCCGGGCTGCGGCGTCGGCTCCGCGGCTTCCGCCGCGACTCCGGCGCGGCCGGGGCGCTGGTGGTGCGCGGCCTCCCGGTGGGCGCGCCGCCGGACACGCCGTCGGCCGGCGACTCGGTCCAGCGGCACGCGAGCGCACCGGCCGCGGTCCTGGTCATGGCGGCGTGCGGGCTCGGCGACCCGGTCGCGTTCGCGCCGGAGAAGTCCGGGGCGCTCGTGCAGGACGTCGTGCCGGTGCCGGGCCGGGAGGAGGTGCAGGGCAACGCGGGCTCGGTCGAGCTGACGATGCACAGCGAGAACGCGTTCCACGAGCACCGCCCCGACTTCGTCGCGCTGCTGTGCGTGCGACCCGACCACGAGCGGGTCGCGTGCCTGCGCGTCGCCTCGGTCCGGGAGGCGCTGCCGCGCCTGTCCGCGGCCGCCCGCGACGCGTTGGCCCGGCCCGACTTCCACACCGCGCCGCCGCCGTCGTTCGGCGCGGGCGGCGCGGCGCGGCGGCATGCCGTGCTGACCGGGGATCCCGCCGACCCCGACCTGAGGGTGGACTTCGCCGCCACCACCGGCCTGACCGCGTCGGGCCGCGACGCCCTGGGCGAGCTGGCGGACGCCCTCGCGTCCACCGCCCGCGACCTGCGGTTGCTGGCCGGTGACCTGGCCGTCGTGGACAACCGCGTCGCCGTGCACGGGCGCACCGCGTTCCGGCCCCGCTACGACGGCCGCGACCGGTGGCTGCAACGCACCTTCGCCGTCGCCGACCTGCGGCGGTCCCGAGTCGCGCGCCCGCGCGACGGGTACGTGCTGTCCGCCTGAGGGGGAGGGTCTTCCGTGTACGACCTCATCGTGATCGGCGGGCGCTGCGCGGGCGCGTCGACCGCGCTGCTCGCCGCCCGCGCCGGACGCCGCGTCCTGGTGCTCGACCGCGCCCGGATGCCCGCCGACACCGTGTCCACGCACCTCGTGCACCAGCCCGGCGTCGCGCTCCTCGCCCGGTGGGGCGTCCTGGACGCGGCGCTGGCCGGCGGCTGCCCGCCGATCGTGGAGAGCGGCTACCACGTCGCCGACGTGCACCTGCGTGGCGCGTCACGACCGAGCGACGGGCAGCAGGCCGCGTACGCGCCCCGCCGCACCGTGCTCGACGCGGCCCTGGCCGACGCCGCGGTCGCGGCCGGCGCGGAGTTCCGAGACCAGGCCACCGCCGTCGCCCTGCTGTCCGACGACGACGGCGTGCTCGGCGTGCGGTACCGGACGGCCGACGGCCGGGTGCACGAGGCGCGTGGCCGGCTCGTTGTCGGCGCGGACGGCATGCGGTCCGCGGTCGCGCGCTTCACCGGCGCGCCGACGGTGGTCGAGGACCCCACGCTGACCTGCGTCTACTACGCGTACTGGCGGGGCCTGCCCCCGCGGTTCGAGCTGTTCGAGGCGGCCGGCCGGTTCGCCGGGACGGTGCCGACCGACGACGGCCTGTCGGTGGTGTCGGTGTACTTCCCGCAGGCCGAGTTCGAAGCCGTCCGCCGCGACGCGCGCCGGACCTACGCCGAGAACGTCGCCCGGCTGGTGCCCGCGCTGCGCGACGCGACCGCCGACGACGACCGGTTCGGCAAGCTCTACGCCGTCGGCGACCAGCGCAACTTCGTCCGCCAAGGCCACGGGCCGGGCTGGGTGCTGCTCGGCGACGCCTGGCACCACAAGGACTCCATCACCGCGCGGGGCATCACCGACGCGTTCCGGCAGGCGGACCTGTTCGCCGCACGGGTCGTGCCGCACCTGGACGACCCGACGGCGCTGCGGGACGCCCTCGCCGCCTACGACGTCGAGCGCCGCGACCAGGTGTTGGAGTCCTACCGCAACACCCTGTCCGTCGCCCGCCTCGACGTGCAGGACGAGCGGATCAGGCTGCTGCGGTTCATCGAACGCGACCCGCGCCTGGTGGAGGGCTACTTCTCGGTCGTGTCCGGCGTGCTCCCGGTCGGGGAGCTGTACTCGCCGGACCTGCTGGCCGGGGCCGCGCGGGACGGCTGAACCGCTCCCGGCACGGGGGCCGGGCGACCGGAATCGGGAAACAGGGGAGGAACGGATGACCGCGACGGAACCGGACGTCATCGGCACGCGCTACCACCGCGACGGGTGGGTCGTCCTGGACGAGGGTATCGGCGAGGACACCGTGCGCGACCTGCGCGCGTCGGTGGACCGCATCAGCGCGATGGTCCGCGACGAGGTGGTGCACGAGGAGGACGGCCGCGCGGTCCGGGCCCTGCACGGCTGCCACCGGTTCGACGACGTGTGCGCGGCGCTGGTCCGCCACCCGCGGCTCGTGGACCTGGCCGAGGCGCTGGTCGGTGAGCGCGTCTACGTCTACCAGTTCAAGATCAACGTGAAGAACCCGCAGGTCGGGCGGCAGTGGCCGTGGCACCAGGACTTCGCGTTCTGGTCCGTCGAGGACGGCATGCCCGCGCCGGACGCGGTCAACGTCGCGATCAACCTGGACGACGTGCACGAGGGCAACGGCCCGCTGACCGTGCTGTCCGGGTCGCACCGGCTCGGCGTCGTGCGGCCGGCCGGCGCGGCGGAGCCGGTGGCGGGCGGCGACTGGCGCGGGCACGTGTCGGCCGACCTCACGCACGGCGTGCCGGGGGAGCTGGCGGCCGACCTGGCCCGCCACCACGCCCCGGCGCGCCTGCTGGGACCGGCCGGGACGATCTCGGCGTTCCACCCGAACGTCGTGCACTCGTCCTCGGACAACCGGTCCGAGGACCGGCGGACCGTGGTGTTCGTCACGTACAACTCCGTCCGCAACACGCCACGCCACGTGACCAGGCCGGAGTTTCTGGTGGACCGCGACACGACCCCGGTCGGGCGGTGAGCCCGCGGTCCGATGTGGACCGCGGTGTTGCGGCCGACCAGCGGCTGTGCCCACGCGGGTCGTGGGTCATCATGTCGCCGTGACTCATGCCGACTCGCCCACACCCGGGCTCACCACAGAACCGCACGGCAAGGCCGTGGTCGTCCGCGTGACCGGGGACATCGACATGTCCAACAGCGACACCCTGCGCGAACACTGCCTGGAGCTGCTCGACGCCGGGACGACCGGCCTGGTGCTCGACTTCTCCGGCGTCTCGTTCTTCGCCTCGTCGGGCATCGCCGCCCTCGGCCACATCCGCACCCACAACGCCGAGCTGGGCCGCCGCCCCGTCCACGTCGTGGCGAGCCGCCAGGTCCGCCGCTCGCTGGAGCTGGTCGCGCTGGACAAGCTGCTGCCGTTGCACGACGCGCTGGAGGACGCGCTCGCCGCCGTCGAGGCCGACGCCTCCTAGGCAGCCGGACCGGGGGCCGGACCGGGTGGCCGGACCCGGTCCGGTCCGGCCACCGTCAGCGCGCCACCGTCAGCGCGCCCGCGTCAGGTCTCGGGCGAGGGCGGTGAAGTTGGCCGCGGCCGGGGAACGGCCCCGCACCGGCAGCGCGATCGCCAGGTCCACCAGCCGGACCGCCGGCCGCAACGCCAGGAACGCGACGTCCGGCCGGGGCTGCGCGGCCGACGAGCCGGGCACGATGCTCACCCCGCACCCGGCCGCGACCAGCCCGACGATGGTCGGCATCTGCACCGCCTCCTGCGCCACCCGCGGGGTGAAGCCGCCGCGCCGGCACAGGGCCGTGATCTCGTCGTGCAGGCCCGGCCCGAGGTGGCGCGGGAACAGCACGAACGGCTCGCCGGCCAGGGAGCGCACGTCCACCCGCCGCCGACCGGCCAGCCGGTGGTCGTTCGGCACCACCGCCACCAGCGGCTCCCGCGACACCGGCACCAGCTCCAGGTCGTCGGCCGGACCGGGCAGCGGCGGGCGCAGCAGGCCGACGTCCAGCTCCGCCGTGCGCAACCGCTCCACCTGCGACATCGTCGGCAGCACGGTGAACGACAGGGCGACCGCCGGGTACCGCGCCCGGAACGCCCGGATGATCGTCGGCAACGGGTGCAGCACCGACGAGCCCACCATGCCGATCGCCAGCGAACCCTCCTCGCCCCGGCCCGCCGCCCGCGCCCGGCGCGTCGCGGCGTCCACCGTGGACAACGCGGTCCGCGCGTCCGCGACGAACGCCTCGCCCGCCCCCGTGATCCGCACGTTGCGGGTGTCGCGGTCGAACAGCACCACCCCCAGTTCGGCCTCCAACGCCTTCAGGGCCTGGCTCAACTGCGGCTGCCCGACGCCCAGCGCGGCGGCGGCCCGGCCGAAGTGCAGGTGGTCGGCGACCGCGACGGCCGCGCGCAGGTGCTTGAGTTCCATGTCCGTCCCGAATCAATGGCCGCTGATCCAGTGCACAATCAGATCAGGCGGCCCGTCCGGCGGCACCCTGGCCACATGCTGAAGACGATCCTCACGCTCGCCCTGGCCGCGTCGGTCACCCACGCGCCGCCGCCTTCCGGGCAGGTGGTGCGCAAGGACTGGAAGGTGCGCGGCGAGGCGGGCGACCTCGCCGTCCGGGAGGTGCGGCTCGACCGGGGCGCACGCGGCCGGCCGGTCCTGCTCCTGCACGGCGCGCGCGTGCCCGGCGTCGCGTCGTTCGACCTGCCCGTGCCGGGCGGCTCGCTGGCGGCGGACCTCGCGCGCCGGGGCTTCCGGGTGTTCGTCCTCGACGCGCGGGGCTACGGCGGGTCCGACCGGCCGCCCGCGCTCGACGCGCCGCCGTCCGCCAACCCGCCCGCCGTCACCGGCGACGAGGTGGTGCGGGACATCGCGTCGGTGGTCGACCGGCTGCGCGCGACGACCCGCCACGACCGCGTCGACCTCGTCGGCTGGGCGACCGGCGGGCACTGGGCGGGCTGGTACGCGAGCGAGCACCCGGACCGGGTCGAGCACCTGGTCCTCTACAACAGCCTCTACGGCGCGGTCGACGGCCACCCGACCCTGGGGCGCGGCTCGGACCTCGAAGACCCGGACCGGCCGGGCCACTTCGACGACGCGCGGCACGGCGCGTACCGGATCGCGACCGGGCCGGGCCTGCTCGCCGGCTGGGACGCGAGCATCCCGTGGGACGACAAGGACCGGTGGCGCGACCCCCGCGTGGCGGCGGCGTACGTCGAACACGCGCTGGCGAGCGACCCGACCTCGGCCGACCGCGAGCCGCCGGGCTTCCGCGCGCCGACCGGCGCGCTGGAGGACAGCTTCCGGCTCGCGATCGGCGAACGGCTGTGGGACGCGCGCCGGATCACCGCCCGGACCCTGGTCGTGCGGGCCGAGCACGACTTCTGGTCACGTGCGGAGGACGTGCCGACGCTGGTCGCGGACCTGGGCCGGGCGCAGGACGTGCGGGCGGTCCGCCTGGCCGGCGCGACCCACTGGGCCCACCTCGACCGCCCCGCCCACGGCCGCGACCGACTGCTCCGCGAACTGACCACCTGGCTCTCGTGAGTCGAACGCGGGGAGTGGGTCAGGCTCCGCGTTCGGACGCGAGCCACGCGTGCCGTGCGGCGGGCAGGCTGACGGCCACCTCCCGCGCCTCGGCGACCACCTCGTAGTAGACGTTCTCGTACCGGGCCGCCATCAGCTCGACGTCGAACCGGCCCGACGCCTCGGCGCGGCACCGGTCGGGCGACAGCTCCTCCACCCGGCGCAGGGCGTCGACCATCGCCGCGTCGTCGTCGCACACGAACCCGGTCTCGCCGTGCGCGACCACCTCCGGCACGGACCCGCGCCGCGACGCCACGACCGGCGTGCCGCACGCCATGGCCTCCACCATCACCAGGCCGAACGGCTCGTCCCACCGGATCGGGAACAGCAGGCACCGGGCGGCCGTCAGCAGCTCCAGCTTCCCGTCCCGGTCGACCTCGCCGAGCCACTCGACGTCCGGGCCGAGCAGCGGCTCGACCTCCCGGTGGAAGTAGTCGTGCTCCTCCGGCTCACGGCACTTCGCCGCGATCCGCAGCCGCACCCCGGCCGCGCGCGCGGCGAGGATCGCCTCCGGGATCCCCTTGTACGGCGCGGCCCGCCCCAGGAACAACGCGAAGTCCTCCTTCTCCCGCCGGAACGGGAACCGGTCGACGGGGACCGCGTTGTGCACGGTGCCGGCCCAGTCCAGGTCGGCCGCCTGCGCGCGCTGCGCGTCCGACACGGCCACCAGCCGCACGCTGCCGTTGAGGTTCCGGTAGTAACGACCCGTCTCACCGGTCACCGGCCGGTGCGCCGTCACCACGGTCGGCTCCGGGCGGCCGCGGGCCAGCAGCGGTCCCGCCAGGCTGTGGTCGTGCACCACGTCCACGTCCAGCTCGGCCAGGATCGCGGGCAACGCGGTCGCGTGCACGACCTCCGGCAGGCTCTCGCCCATCCGCTCCGGCTCGGGCGGGACCGCCGTCGTCCGGAAGTCGGCCGCCGTGCCGTTGCGGCCCACGCCGACGAGGACCACGTGGTTGCCCCGCGCCACCAACCGGTCCACCAGGTCGGCGCACATGGCCTCGATGCCGCCGTAACCCGCCGGCGGCAACTCGAACCACGGCGGTGCGATCATCGCGATGCGCAACGGTTTCACCGCCATCGACCTCCGTTCAGCTCGGGGTGCGGCGCGACCGGGGCCCGGATCAGCTCGACGTCGTCGGGCAGACCGGTGATCCGCACGTCGTCCCCGTCGATCTCCAACGACACCCGGACGCCCATCATCGGCACGCCGTCGAGGGCGAGCGGCTCGAACGCCTCGGGCAGCACCGGCGCCAACCACACCTTGCGGTGCGGCGCGTACGGCTCGATCCGCAGCAGCACGCGCAGCAGGTGCACCGGCGTGGCCGACGCCCACGCCTGCGGCGAGCACGACGTGGGGTAGGGGATCGGGTCCGGGTACTCGGCCCGGTCGAACCCGCACAGCAACTCGGGCAGCCGGCCGCCGAACGCCTCGGCCGCGTCCAGGACCGCGGTGGCGACCCGCCGCGCGTGCTCCACGAACCCGTACCGCATGAGCCCGTGCACGACGAGCGCGTTGTCGTGCGGCCACACCGACCCGTTGTGGTAGCTCATCGGGTTGTACGCGCCCATGGCCGAGGACAGCGTCCGCACGCCCCACCCGGTGAACATGTCGGGACCCAGCAACGCGTCCGCGACCCGTTCCGCCTTGTCGTCGGCCACGATGCCGCTCCACAGGCAGTGGCCGATGTTCGAGGTGAGCGCGTCCACCGGCCTCTTGTCGCCGTCCAGGGCGATCGCGTAGTGGCCGCGGTCGGGCAGCCAGAAGCTCTCGTCGAACCGCGCCTTGAGCCGCGCCGCGCGCTCACGCCAGTACCGCGCGCCCTCGCGGTCCCCGAAGTCCTCGCACAGGCACGACCGCGCCAGGTAGGCGGCGTGCACGTACCCCTGCACCTCGCACAACGCGATCGGGCCCTCCGCGATCCGGCCGTCGGCGAAGTTCACCCCGTCCCACGAGTCCTTCCAGCCCTGGTTGACCAGGCCGCGCGGGGTCGCCCGCCGGTACTCCACGAACCCGTCGCCGTCCCGGTCGCCGTACTCGTCGATCCACGCCAGCGCGCGGTCGACGTGCGGGATCATCGCCGCCACCTGGTCGCGGTCGATGCCCCACCGCGTCAACTCGCCCAGCAGCACCACGAACAACGGGGTGGCGTCCGCGGTGCCGTAGTAGACGTTGCCGCCGCCCAGCGCCAGCGACGCGTCCGGGCCGAACCGCATCTCGTGCAGGATCCGCCCCGGCTCCTCCTCGCTGTCCGGGTCGACCCGCGTGCCCTGGTGGTGGGCCAGCGTCCGGACCGTGCCGAGCGCCAGGTTCGGGTCGATGGGCAGCGACATCAGCGAGGCCAGGATGGAGTCGCGGCCGAACAAGGTCATGAACCAGGGCGCGCCGGCCGCCACCGCGGTGTCGGACGGCCGGTCCGGGTCGAAGATCCGCAGCGCCCCCAGGTCCTGCCGGCTGCGCTGGAGCGTCGCGGCCAGCGACGGCTTGCCCGTGTACCTCAGCACCGGGGCCTCCCGGCGCCACCGGCGGGCGCGCACCACCGGCACGGACTCCTCGATCGGGCGCTCGCGCGGGAACATCGACTCGGTCGCGTGGCCGTCCCGCACCGGCTCCACCGTCACGCGGGTCGACCACGCTTCCTTCGGCGGGATAACGATCCGGAACGTGAGCGCGCACGGCGAGTAGTCCGCGCCGTCGGCCCGGACCCGCACGCCCTGGTTCCGGCCGTCCCACCACCGGGTGATGCGCAACTCCTCCGGCTCCACGTCGCACTCCTGCCGCCCGCGCTGGCGGACCCGGCCCTCCTTGACCTCGAACAGGTCGGCGAAGTCCGCCTCGACGTGCACCGTGACGACGTGCGCGACGGCCTCCCGGCCGAAGTTGCGCAGCGTGATGTCCTCGCGCATGCCCTCGCCCACGTACCGCTCGCGGCGCACGAGCAGGGTGCTCTCGGCGTCGTGGGACCGGGACCGGCCGCGCCCGACGAACGTCATCCGGAACGGGTCGCGGGTGACGGTGGTGATGTGCTCGACGCTCCCGCCGTCCACCCGCAGCGACCACCCGGACACGATCCTGGTGTCCTGGAAGAACACGCCCTGCGCGGCGGCCCCGTCGATGTTGCCGTCACTGCCGCAGACGCAGAACGACGTTCCGTGGACCAGGGTCACGGTTTCGGGCGACAACGCGACGGGCGCGCCGTCGTAGGCCCAACCACCCTCGGTCATCGCGGCCTCCTCCGCCGGGTGTCGCTGCCGCCGTTCGGGTCCACCACGGGTGCCACCGGCCCCGGTCGGCAAACAACACCCATCCCACCGGGGGACGTCGGCCTCGCGGCGGCCCACGGCGTGCATGTCCCTTGTGGACACGGGTAGTCCCCGGCCATGCGCGCTCTCACGCTCGACCCCGGGAAAACCGGTTCGCTGCGGGTCGCCGACCTGCCCGAGCCCGAGCCCCGGGAGGGCGAGCTGCTCGTGGAAGGGCTGGCCGTCGGCGTGTGCGGCACCGACAAGGAGATCGCCGACGGCGAGTACGGCTGGGCGCCGCCCGGACGGGATCGGCTGGTACTGGGCCACGAATCGCTCGGCCGGGTGAAATCCGCCCCCGGGCCGAGTGGTTTCTCCCCGGGAGACCTCGTGGTGGGGGTCGTGCGCCGACCCGATCCGGTGCCCTGCGGCGCGTGCGCGCACGGCGAGTTCGACAACTGCCGCAACGGCCGGTACACCGAGCGCGGCATCAAGGAGCTGGACGGGTACGCGGCCGAGCTGTGGTGCGTGGAGGCCGCCTACGCGGTGGCGCTGGACCCCCGGTTGGAACGGGTCGGCGTGCTGCTGGAACCGGCCTCCGTGGTCGCCAAGGCGTGGGAGCAGGTCCGCCGGATCGGGGAGCGCGCGTGGTACGAGCCGGAACGCGTGCTGGTGACCGGCGCCGGGCCGATCGGGCTGCTGGCCGCGATGATGGGCGCGCAGCAGGGCTTGGACGTGCACGTGCTCGACCGGGTGGACGGAGGCCCCAAACCGCTGCTGGCGCGGCGGCTGGGCGCGACCTACCACCACCGCGACGCCGAGGAGGTAGCGGCCGAGCTGCGGCCCGACGTGGTGATCGAGGCGACCGGCGTGGGCAGCGTCGTCTTCGGCGCGATCCGCCACACCGCGCCGTTCGGCGTCGTCTGCCTGACCGGCCTCTCCTCGGGCGACCTGGCCGTGGAGGTCGACGTCGCCGGCGCGAACCGGGCGATGGTGCTGGAGAACGACGTGGTGGTCGGCTCGGTGAACGCCAACCTGCGCCACTACCGGCAGGCCGCCGACGCCCTGGCGAAGGCCGACCCGGACTGGCTCGACGGCCTGATCACCCGCCGCGTGCCGCTGGAGCGGTTCGCCGACGCGTTCGCGCCCCGGCCGGACGACGTCAAGGTCGCCATCACGATGGCCGGGTGACCTCGGACGAGTGGTGCCGCGGCGTTGGTCGGCTGTCGCCCGGGATCGCCCGGCTTGGCCGGTGGCGGGCGCAGAGTTGCCCGGCTTGGCCGGTGGCCGACGCGCGGGCCGTGCGGCGTGGCGGTGGCCCGCTGTGGACGCCATCCGGCGTGGCGTGGCTCAGGCGAGGGTCGCCACGGCGTAGGCGGCGGCTTCGGCGAGCAGCGCCTGGTCGTAACCGGCGTCCGCGGTGGCCTTGCTGGACATGGCCGCGATCACCAGCGGCGCGGCGTCCGGCGGCCACACCACCGCGATGTCGTTGACCGTGCCGTAGTCGCCGGTCCCGGTCTTGTCGGCCACCCTCCACCCCTGCGGGACACCGGCCCGGACCCGTCGCGTGCCGGCCTGGGTGGCGTTGCGCTCCAGCAGGTCGCGCAGGAAGTCGCGCTTCTCCGGCGGCAACGCGTCCCCGAGCACGATCCGCCGGTAGTCCGAGCCGATCGCCCGGGGCGAGGTCGTGTCGCGGGGGTCGTCGGGGACGGCCGAGGTGAGGTGCGGCTCGACCCGGTCCGCCCTCGTGACGGTGTCTCCGAGCGTGCGCGTGTACGCCGTCAGCCCCTCCGGACCGCCGAGTTCGCGGAGCAGCAGGTTGCCCGCCGTGCCGTCGCTGTGGCGCACCGCCGCGTCGCACACCTGGCGGATCGTCATGCCCGTGCCCACGTGCTGCCGGGTGATCACGGAACTCTTCATCAGGTCGCCCTCGGCGTAGGTGACGACCGTGTCCAGGTAGGACAGGGGATTGCGGTGCAGCACCGCTGCCGCCGCGAGCCCCTTGAACGTCGAGCAGAACGCGAACCGCTCGTCGGCACGGTGCGCGATCGTCGCGCCGGTGCCCGTGGCCACCGCGTACAACCCGAGCCGTGCGTCGTACTTCCGCTCCAGCTCCACCAGCGCCTCGTGCCGCTTCACCGCGGCAGAGGTCGTCGTCGGAGTCGTGGGAGTCGTCGGGGGAGCGGATTCGGGGGAGCGCGCGGACGGTGCCGGCTCCGAGGCGCAGCCCGTCAGGGGCAGCAGTGCCGCCGCTCCCAGCAACGCGCGGCGGCTGATCGACCGGTGTGACGTCAAGATCTTCCCCTCCCGTCGGTCCTGTCGCCCAGGTTGACAGCCGGTCGCGATGCCGTCCAAGACGGGAACGCCGTCATCCATGCCGATCCCGCATAGAATCGCCGCCCGTGGACCTGGTCGAAGCGTGCAAGGCGTTCGTGGCCGTCAGCGGGCACGGCAGCTTCACGGTCGGGGCCGCCGCGGCGCGGATACCGCAATCCGTCGCCAGCAGGCGCGTCGCGGCGTTGGAGGAGCACTTCGGGGCCAGGCTGTTCACCCGCACCTCGCGCAGCGTGACGCTGACGCCGTTCGGCCGGGAGATGCTGCCGTCGGCGCGGCGGCTGGTCGACCTCGCCGAGGCGATGGCGCACGACGCCGAACGCGCCAGGCTGCGGCCGTTCCGACTGGCCGTGCCCGCGGTCTGCGCACCGCGCCCGCTGGCCCGGCTGGTCGCCGACGCCCGCCGCCACGACCTGGACCTCGACCCGCACCCCGCTGGGCCCGGCGAGCGCGCGGACCTGGTGCGCGCCCAGGACGTGCGGGCGGCGCTGGTCGCCGTGCCGCCCGACGAGGGCTCCTGGCGGGTGCCGCTGGGGCTCGCCGGTCGGGACGATCCCGGTGCGGCGTCCCTCTACGTGGAGACCCTGCGCGCGGGACGTGCGGAACGGACCGCGCGTCGCCGCCGCGTCTGGCTCCAACCGGAGGACGACGTCCCGCACGTGCGCGACCGCGTCACCCGCCTTCGCGACGCCGTGGGCCTGCAACCGTCCCAGGTCGCCGTGTCGTCCTCGCTCGTCGCCGCCGCGGCCGACGTGCTCGGCTCCTCCGACCTCCTGCTCTGCTCACCCGGCCAGGCGGACGACCTCGGCCTGCACTGGCGACCGGTGGGCGAGCTGGACCTGGCCCGCGGCTACGACATCGCGGCCGGCGTGCGCGAGGACGCCGAACGGGTGCGCGACCTGCCGCACGCCGCGATCGGCCGGTGCCTGGGCGTCCCGGCGGGCGCGGCGTGACGACCAGGGTGCTGCGCGAGGCGCGCGAAGCGCTGGAGGAGGCAGGTCTGCGCGGATCGTTCCTGGTGCGCGACCTCGACACCGGCGAGGAGCTCGACCTGGACGCCGACGTGGAGTACCCGGTCGCGTCGCTGGTCAAGGTGCCGCTCGCGATCGCGACGCTGGAACGCGTGCGGCGGGGCGAACTCGACGCGGCCACCCCGATCGAGGTGTCGCCCGGCCGCCTCACCACGGCGGGGCCGATCGGCCTGCCCAAGTTCCGCCACCCCGCCACCATCGCGGTGGAGGACCTGCTCTACCTGAGCACCGCGATCAGCGACAGCACCGCCGCCGACGCCCTGTTCGCCCTCACCCCGCCCGCCGCCGTCACCGCCGAGCTGCGCCGGCTCGGCCACGACGGCATCACGGTCCGCCACCTCATGCGCGACCTCGTCGACACGCCGGCCGAGCGGTTCACCCCGGCCGAGGGCCACCTGGCCCACTCGCTGGCCATCGCGGCGGGGACCGCGGGCCGCGGCCACCCGGTGACGCAGCTGGACATCAGCCGAGCCAACTCCGGGTCCGCGCGGGCGTTCGCGGACCTGCTGCACGGCCTGTGGCGGCCGACGACGATCCACCCCGCCGTCGCCGCGCGGGTCCGGGAGCTGATGGGCGAGAACGTGGTGCGGCACCGGCTCGCGCCCGACTTCAGCTCCGACGCGTCCCGCTGGTCGTCCAAGACCGGCACGCTGCTCAACCTCCGCCACGAGGTCGGGGTGGTCGAGCACGCCGACGGGCAGGCGTTCGCCGTCGCCGCCCTCACCGAGTCCCGCGTGCCCGCCGTCGTGCAGCCCGGCGCGGAGGCGCTGATGGCCCACGTCGCCCGCACCCTGCGCGACCGGCTGCGGATGCGGTGACCGGGTTCACCGGCCGACCCGGAAGTCACGCGCGGACGGCGCCAGCGCCGCCACGGCCGGCGCGGCGAAGCAGACCACCGCGCACACCGCGAGCACGGCGGACGCGCCGAACCCGTCGATCGCCGGCGCGATCAACGCCAACCCGACCGGAGCCAGGCCGTACGACAGCAGGAAGTCCAACGACGACACCCTGGCCAGCATCGCGGGCTCGACCTCGCGCTGGGTCGCCGTGAACCACGGCACGTTGAACAGCTCGATCCCCGCGCCCGCCACCGCGTACGCGGCGACGACCACCACCGCGTGCACCGGCAGCAGCAGGCTCAGCGGCACGAACCCGTAGCACGCCAGACCCGCCAGCGCCGTCCACCCCTGCGCGCGCCGACCGCGGCGGGCGGCGACGACCGCGCCGCCGAGCGCGCCGACCGTGAACGCGGTCGTCGCCGCCGCGAGCACGGCCGCCGTGCCGTAACGGTCACGGCTCACCAGCGGCAGCACGACGCTCGTCGTGGAGTACCCGGTGGCGATGACCGCCGTCAACGCCGCCAGCCCCGCCACGAACCACGGGTGCCGCCGCGCCTCCCGGATCCCGTCCAGGAAGTCGGTCCCGAACGCGGCCAGGAAACGGGTCGCGGAGCCGACCCGCAGGCCGGTCGCGGGCCGCCTTCGGGTCACCTGCCCACCGCGGCCCGAGGACACGGCCGCGACGAGCCCGCTCCCCGCTCTCGGGCCGGGTGCGGACGTGCGCGTGGCGACGCCCGAGCCGTCGGGGGCGGTGCGGACCACGCCCCGCGCCCCGGCCGGCGGGATCAGGGCCGCGCCCCACCACAGCACGCCGGTCGCGACCACCAGCGCCGGCGTGCCGACGACCACCGCCAGCAGCGCGGTCACGCTCGGCGCGACCAGCGACGTCACCCGGACCGCCAACGTCATCGCCGCGTTCGCCCGCCGCCGCAGGCCCTCGGCCACGACCTCCGCCGTCAGCGCCTGGAACGCGGGCCGGCACGCGCCCTGCCCGGCCCCGACCACGGCAGCCGCCACGGCCATCAGCGCCACCGAACGCCCCAACCCCAACGCGATCACCGGGGTGCCCAGCCCGGCCACCGCACCGGACCACAGCACCACCCGCCGCCGGGAGTGCCGATCCGCCAGCACCCCCGCGACCGGCACCGCCACGAGGAAGCCGACGGTCCGCGCGGCCAGCACGACACCCAGCCCCACCGCCGACAGCGACCGTTCCAGCACGGCGAACCCGAGTACGAACGGCAGTGCCCACGTCGCCAGGCCGGACAGCGTCGCACCCGCCCACAGCCGCAGGAACGACACGTCGCGGAACAACCGCGCTGACGGCGCGGCCGGTCGTGCGACGTCCTCGCCCACGCGTGGCTCAGCCGACCTCGGTGGTGCCGGACTCGCGGGTGCCGGACTCGCGGGCGGCACGCACCAGGTCCGCTCTGGCCCGCGCGACCCGGGACCGGACCTCCTCGACCACGCACCCGACGACCTCGGCCGCCTCGGCGTAGGACAGGCCCAGGACCTGCGTGAGCACGAGGGCTTCGTGCCGGTCCGAGACCGGCTCGCCCCGGCGGTCCAGCACGACCCGGCGGGCGATGGCCAGGAGCCACGTGCGCGCTGGCGTCCGCCCGGAGAACCGGCGCAGACCCGCCACGGCCCGCGCGTAGGTCTCGCGGGCGAGGTCGTCGGCCGACCGCACGTCGGCCAGGTGCGCGCCGAGTTCCCACACCTGCCGCTGGGTCGCCCGCACGAACCGCTCCAGCGCGTCCCGGTCACCGGACCGTGCCCGCAACGCCCAGCGCGTGACCTCGTCGTCGGGGTTCGTCACGTTGGGGAGCATCACGACTCTGAATCGTAACGACGTGCGGCGGGAAACTCGTGCGCCGAATGGCCCGACCGCACAGCGCCGCACGGCACCGACCCCGGCCCCCGACCGCACCCCGGTCGGGACCACCTCCCTCCTCAAGACAGGTCCGATGTGGACATCAGCGGTGCGACGGCGTTCGCCGCCGCCAGCGCCCGGTGCAGGGCCAACTCCGCCGTCGCGGCCTCGGCGAGCACGATCCCGGTGCACGAGCGCTGATCGGTCAGGTGCTCGATCCGGTCACCGGGGCTCGCGGTCGGGTACCACTCGGGCGCGCCGGGCAGACCCGCCAGCCGGTCCAGCCCCGACCACCCCTTGAGCACCCCGGCTTCGGCCGGGTAGGAGAGCACGAACGCCACCCCGAGGCCGGGCCGCACCGGCTCGGTCAGGAGCGCCGGCTCCCGGTCCAACGCCATCGAGACCATCGAGCGGTAGACGTTGGTGCCCAACGACCGGCACAACGCCTCGCCGACGAGCGCGCCACCGATCCGCGCGTTGATCTCGACCACCTCCGGACCGTCGGCGGTCAGCACGAACTCCGTGTGGGCGAAGCCCCGCTCGTGCCCGGCGACGGCCAGCACCCGGCCGATCCACTCGGCCAACTCGGCGAAGTCGGCCTCGGGGAACGCCACCGGGAACGCGGCGGCCTCCTCCCGCCGCACGGGCTCGGGGGACAGCTGCCGGCTCAGCACGCCCAGTAATCGGGTGCGCCCCCGCCACGTCACCGTCTCGGCGCTGTAGAGCGGACCGGCGAAGTACGGCTCGGCGACCAACCGCCCCTTCAGCGGCGTCCGTTCGGCTTCCCGGAGCGCGTCGGCCAGCTCGCCCCGGTCCCGGACCAGCCACACCGCGCGCGACGACGTGCCGGCCGAGTCCTTGACCACGAGCGGGAAGGTGTCCGCCGACCGCGGGTCCACCGGTCCGCCCCGGCTCAGCCCGTGCCGGTGCAGCAACGCCCGGACCTCGCCCTTGTCCCGCAGCACGCGCACCGCCTCCACCGACGGTCCCGGCAGGCCGAGGCGGCGCGCGAGTTCCGCACCCGGCAACGCCCACGTGTCCGTCGAACTGATCAGACCGGCCACGTCCGGGAGGGCGCGCAAGGCGGTCTCGCACGCCGCCACGTCCGTGGTGTCGATGTCGACCACCCGCACCCGGTCGCCCGCCACGGCCAGCTCGTGGGTGTAGATGGACCGATCGCCGGTGAGCAGCACGAGGTCGTGGCCCGCGTCCTCGGCGGCGGACGCGAGCCGACCCAGGCCGAAGGTGAGGGCTTCCAGCAGCACGATGGTCACGGCACGGGATTTCTTCCGGGGTGTGGTGGGACAGCAGTGGGCCGGGCGCCCGGCGCACCGGGGGGTCGTTCCGGACGGGATCGGTCAGGCTCGCCAGACCGTGCCCCGCCGCTCGTACTCCAACACCGTCTCGACCCGCTGGGCGGTCTTCGCGCCGAGGAAGCGTTCGACCAGCCAGAGGGCCACGTCGAGACCGGAGGTGATGCCGCCGCCCGTGATCAGGTCGCCGTCGTCCACCACGCGGGCGTTGACGACGTCCGCTCCCTGCGCGGCCAGGTCGGCCTTCGCGCCGGAGTGCGTGGTGGCGTTGCGCCCCCTGGTGAGGCCCGCGGCGGACAGCACCATCGTGCCGGTGCAGATGCCGACCCGCACCAGGTCCGCGCCGGCCAGGCGGCGCAGGAAGCCCTGGTCCCCGATGAGCCGGTTGACGCCGGGGCCCGTCTTGTCGGCGTACCCGCCGCCCGGGACCACCAGCACGTCGGCCCGGCCCGGCGACCAGCCCTCCGGAACCTCGACCCGCGTGCCGTACGTGCAGGTGACCGCCCCGGGACGGCCGACGCCGACCAGGCTCGTCGTCAGTGCCCCGCCGCTGATCCGCCCGGCGAGGCCGAGCACCTCCACCGGTGCGACGAAGTCCTGCTCCTCCACCCCGTCGAACAGCAACACCTGCACTCGCACCGGCGTCGCGGCGGACGCGACCCCCGCCCCACCCGCGACCACGCCGGCCGCGCCGACCGACAGAGCCGATGCGCGCAAGAACGTACGACGTTCCACGGTGACCTCCCCGGTTCCCGATTCACCCAGTGGTCGGACGGAGTCGGCATCCGGTTCCCCGATCACCGGGCCCGACCGGGGCCGGTGATCGTCTGTCACGTCTATAACTTCAGTGTGGAACGAAGTCGATAGGCGAGTAGGTCGGGTCCATCCGGGTGACGACATCGCCGCGGACGCGGTCGGAGACCGCCTTCGATCCGCCGTCCGCCGGGTCGGCGCATACCCGGCACGGGCGTTGGCGACGTGGTACGGAGGTGATCGTGGCTCCTGGTGGCGGTGGTGGGAGCGCCCGTGATGTCGATCATGTTGTTCATGACGGTCCTCCTTGCGGGGTGGCACGTCACGGCGACGTGCGGTGTCCTCAGTGGAGTGATCAGGCGAGGCCGCCGTTGGCGAAGAGCACCTGGCCGTTGACCCACCTGGCCGGGCCGGCGAGGAAGGAGACGGTGGCGGCGATGTCCTCCGGCTGCCCGAGGCGCTCCAGCGGGGCGACCTTGGCGAAGTGGGCGATCGCGGCGTCGTCCTTCCCCTCCAGGAACAGCGGGGTGGCGGTGGGGCCGGGCGCGACCGCGTTGACCGTGATGTCCCGGCCGCGCAGCTCGCGGGCGAGGATCAGGGTCATGCCCTCCACGGCGGCCTTGCTGGCGACGTACGCGCCGTAGGTGGGCAGCTGGGTCCGGGTGACGGAGGTGGAGAAGTTGACGATCGCGCCACCTCTGCGGACGCGGCGGGCGGCTTGCTGCGCCACCACGAACGTGCCCCGGATGTTGGTGCGGTGCATGCGGTCGAGGTCGGCGAGATCCAGATCGGCGATCGGGGCCAGCACCATGATCCCGGCCGTGTTCACGACCACGTCGATGCCGCCCAACGTGGTCTCCACGGCGTCGAACGCGGCCTTCATGTCGTGCTCGTCGGCGACGTCGCCGCCCACCGCGAGAGCCTGTCCGCCGCGGGCGGCGATGTCGGCGACCACGGCGTCGGCCTTGTCCTTGCCTCCGGCGTAGTGCACGGCCACGGCGAAGCCGTCGGCGGCCAGCCGGTCGGCGACGGCGCGACCGATGCCGCCGCTGCCACCGGTGACGAGGGCGACCCTGGTGGAGGTGTGCTCGGTCATGGGGGTTCCTTCCGGTTGTCCGTGCGTGGTCACGGCTTGGTGGCGAGGTAGGTCAGCCACTGGGTGAGGAGGCCGAGTTCGGCAGGGCTGAACGACTTCGGCTGGTCGGCGCGCAGCAGCGCCGCGAGGGTGGTCGCGGCCTGCGCCACGGTGAGCGGCACGGTCGCGGGATCGGTGTCGGGTTCGGGGGTCAGGATGCCCGGGAGGACGATCTCCCGGACCCGGACCGAGAGCGCCGGGTCGCGGTCGGTCTCCGGTCTGTTGAGCAGCGCCAGGGCGACGCCGCTGTTGGTGGACAGCACGATCTCGGCGGCGAGGTCCGGGTCGACGGCGAGGCGGCCGACGTGGGCGATCCGCTCGAGCACGCCGCGCAGCAGCGCGTGAGCTTCGCGGACCGCCGCGGGGCGCGAGGTCAGTCGGGGCGTGTACATGAGGCGGTACACGTTGGGGTGGTCGAGCGCGAACCGGGTGTGGTCGTCCCAGCCGCGCCGCAGGTCGGCCACCGGGTCGTCGGTCGGCACGGCGGCGCGCTTGGCCGCGAGGTACTCCGCGAACCCCTGGTCGACGACCGCGGCGAGGAGCCGGTCCTTGTCGCCGAACAGCCGGTAGATGACCGGCTGCTGGACACCGGCCTTCTCGCCCACGGCACGCGTGGAGATGTCGCCGTTGGGCGAGCTCTGCAGCAGTTCGGAGGCTGCCGACAGGATCGCTGATCTGTTGTCCACGTTAGCGACGGTAACACTGCGGTGGATCGTTGACAACAGATACTCGTTAGCGATGATCCGATCGGGTGCGCGGCCGGTGGTAGAGCCAGGTCCGCAGGGCCCACCAGTGGCGCAGGGTGCCCAGGACCGTCGGCGCGCTGTCGTCCCACGGCGTGCCGGTGAGTTCGGCGAGGCGGTCGAGCCGGTACCGGACGGTGTTGGGGTGCACGTGCAACGCCGCGGCGGCGTGGCCGAGGCGTTGGCCGTGGTCGAGGTAGACCAGGGCGGTGGCGACCAGTTCGCGGTGGAAGTCGTCGTCGCGGTCGAGGCCCGCCAGCGTGCCGCGCAGCAGGTCGGCGAGGACGGGCTGGGCGGCCAGCGCGACCTCGCCGGACAGGTCGGTGAGGTCGCGCACGCCGCGCAGTCCCGCCCGTCCCGCGAGCCGCAGGGCCGCCACGCACAGCGGGTGCACGTCGCGCAACGCGGGCAGCCCGGTCGCGGGCGCGGCCACCAGCAGGACGTCGCGGGGCAGGGCGACCGGGTCGGGGCGGCGGGCGGCCAACCCGGTCAGCCGCCCGTCGACCAACCCGTAGACGCCGCCGAACTCCAGCAGGCGTTGCTCCAGCGCGCGGGCCTCGGCGGGCTGCGTCACGTCGGAGACCAGGCAGTGGTAGGCCCCGTCGGCAGACAGGCCCGCCCGGCGCAACTCTTCGGGCCCCGGGTGCGCGCCGTCGCCGTGCAGGAGCAGCCGTCGCAGCAGGTGCGTGTTGGCGTCCCGGTTCGTGCGGGACAGCTCCAGCTCGGCGGTGTGGTAGCCGTTGATGACGTGCCGTTCCAGGGCGCCGGTGTAGCGGTCGAGGTCCACCATCCCGGCCAGCAGCACCTCGTCCGGCACGCCCGCGTCCCGGCTGCGCGCGATGGCGATCCTCATCGCCTCCGTGCGGCCCGCCTGGACGCCGCGCAGCAGCCCGTCGATGGAGATGCCCTGCGCCGCCCGGTCCGCGCCCAGCGCCTCGGCGGCCTGGAAGTCCTGCGCGCCGGGTTCGTCGGGCCGCTCGAAGAAGTGCAGCCCGATCGCCAGCAGCACCTCCACGTGGCGGCGGTTCTCCGCTTCCGGCAACCGGGCCACCTCGGGGGAGTTGCCGCGGGCGGCGCGCACCAGCTCGTCCACGACGCCGCGGTCGGCGGCCATGCCCCTGATCACTTCTCCGAGCAGTCGTCCGCGGTCGTGGGCTGCCGACACCGCTCCTCCTCCCGCCGCGACGTTGTGGCAGTGGCATAACGAGCGCCCGGCTCGTTGGGCGTCGGCCCCTACCGCGGGCGGGCCGCGAGCCGGTATTCCTTTCCTACTGAACGGTAACAGTCCCGCCGGGCTCGGGGCCCGACGCGAGTCCGGCGATCGACGCGCACGACTCGACCCTGCACGGATGTGACAACTCGCGCATCCGGTTTGGAGTTCTCGTGGACAAAAAACCCGTTTCGACCCGGCGGAAGCGCGCCCGGCTGCTGGGCGCCCTGGCCGCCTGCGCCCTGACCGCCGGCCTGGCGCCGGCCGCGTCCGCCGCCCCGCCCTCGGGCACGGCGCTGCGCGAGGTGATGTTCGTCGGGAACAACTGGGACGGCACCGCCGACGTGATCGCCTCCAGCGGCGACTTCGCGAAGATCGGCCGGGTGAACATCATCCCGGATCGCCAGGAGCGGCTCTGGGAGATCTACCTCAACCCGATCAGGCTGGCGTTCTTCCTCGGCATCCGGTCCGGTCCCGGCGAAGGGCACGACCAGTTCGTCGACGACATGTACACGACGCCGGACGGGCGCGCGGTCGTCGCCTCCCGGCCCAGCTTCGCCGACGTGGTCTCGATCGACCTGGCCACCGGCCGGGTGAACTGGCGCTTCCCGGTGTCCGGTTTCCGCTCCGACCACATGGCCGTCTCCCCCGACGGGCGGCGGGTCGCGGTGTCGGCTTCGACGTCCAACACGGTGCACGTGCTGGACATCGAGACGGGGCGCGAGGTCGGTTCGTTCGCCACCGGCGACAAGCCGCACGAGAACGTGTTCACCGACAACGGCCGGTACCTGTGGAACATGTCCATCGGCGAGGTCAACACCGCGCTGGACGACCCGGCGTTGGACTTCACCAAGGGCGACCGGCGCATCACGGTCGTGGACACGACCACGTTCCGGCAGGTCAAGGTGATCGACATGCGGCCGAGGCTGGACGCGTTCGGGCGCTCGGACCTGTCCGACTCCGTGCGGCCGGTGGCGTTCACGCCCGACGAGTCGAAGCTGTACTTCCAGGTGTCGTTCTTCCACGGGTTCCTGGAGTACGACGTGGCCGCGGACCGGATCACCCGGTTGAAGGAACTGCCGAAGAACCCCGCGACGAGCCCGGATCGCACCACCTGGGTGAACGACTCGCGCCACCACGGCATGTCGATCAGCCCTGCGGGGGACAAGCTGTGCGTGGCCGGGACCATGGACGACTACGCGGTGGTCGTGGACCGCGCGAGCCTGCGGGAGAGCGCGCTCGTGCCCGCTTCCAAGCCCTATTGGGCGACCGTGAGCGGTGACGGGCGCAGTTGCGTGATCTCCGAGAGCGGCGCCGACCAGGTCACCGCGATCGACTTCGCCACCGGGCGCAAGCTGGTCTCGGTGCCGGTGGGCGACCACCCGCAGCGGGTGCGGATCGGCCACGTGCCGGCCGGTTGGACCGGCCCCGCGAACTGACGACAGCCGAGCGGTGGTCGGTGCCTCCAGGGCGCTGACCACCGCCTTTGTCTGTCCGGAGGCATGCTATAGGTTATAACCTATAGCGAGGAGGTGGTGATGGCTGAGCCCTTCACGACGAAGAGCGACTTCGCGTACACGACGCTGCGGCAGAAGATCCTCTCCGGCGAGTTCGCGCCCGGTCAGGTGCTGAACCAGGCGACGTTGGCGCGCACGATCGGCATCAGCACGACGCCGTTGCGCGAAGGGCTGCGGCGGCTGAAGTCGGAAGGATTGGTCGAACTCGACGCCCACCGCGACGCCCGCGTCACCGAGTTGACCGCGGCGGAGGCCCGCGACCTGCTGGAGGTGCGCGCGTCGCTGGACCCGCTGGCGGCCTCGCTCGCGGCCCTGCGCCGCACGGAGTCGGACCTCCGCGCGTTGCGCGCGGCCCTGCGCGGGCTGGAACCGCTGCGGCGCGACCCCCGGACCGCGGACCTCGCCGCGCACCGCCGATTCCACGCCGCGCTCTACCGCGCGTCGCACAACAACCTGCTCATCGCCACGCTCGAAGGTCTGTGGGACAAGGCCGACCGGTACCGCCGGCTCGCCTTGGCGGACGGCCGTGAGGACGAGGAGGCCGAGCTGAAGGCCGCGGAGCACCGGCAGCTCGTGGAGCACGTCGCCGCGGGCGACGCCGACGCGGCGGCCGACGTGATGCGCCGGCACGTCTCCACGAGCCTCGGCGCGAAGGCCGCGGCCCGGCTGGGCGCGACCTGATGGCCGGCGGCGGGCGGACGGCGGTGCTGCTCACGCACACCGTGCTGGTGCAGCTCGTCACGTTCGTCCTGCGTCCCACGGCCACCTACCGCGCGCTGGAACTGGGCGTTCCGACGGGGTGGCTCGGGGTGCTGTCGGCGGGGTTCGCGGTCGCGCCGCTGGTGCTGGCCATCCCGTCCGGGCACGCGGTGGACCGGCTGGGCGAACGGCGGGTCATGCTGGCGGGCGCGGTGCTGATGTGCGCCGCCGCCGGGACGTTCGCGTTCGTCGGCGGCGGGGTGGTGGGGTTGCTCGTCGGCAGCGTGCTGCTGGGTACGGGGCACCTGTGCTCGGTGGTGGCGCAGCAGGCGTTGGTGGCGAACACGACCGAGACCGCGCGGTACGACGCGGCGTTCGGCTACTACACGTTCGCCGCGTCGTTGGGGCAGGCGGTCGGACCCGGGCTGATCCTGTTGTTCGGCGGTGACCGGACGATCCCGCGCACCGACACCGTGTTCCTGGTGGCGTTCGCGATCACCGTCGGGTTGATCGGCGTCACGGTGGCGCTGCGCTCGCCCGCCGTCCGCCGGGCGTCCACAGTGGATGGTGCTCCGGAAGGCGTGCGGGACCTGCTGCGGCGACCCGGGCTGGTGCGGACGCTGTCGGTGAGCTGCGTCGTCATCGCGGCCGTCGACATAACCCTGGTGTACCTGCCCGCGTTGGGTGCCGAGCGCGGTATCCCGTCCGGCGTGGTGGGCGTGCTGCTCGCGGCTCGTGCGGCGGCGTCGATGACGTCACGGCTGTTCCTCGGACGGCTGGCCGGGTGGCTGGGTCGGCGTCGCCTGTTGTCGGGCAGTGTGGCGTTGTCGGCGGTCGGGCTGGCGGCGGCGGCCGTGCCGATGCCCGTGTGGCTGCTGGGCGTGGTCGTGGTCGTGGTGGGCCTCGGGTTGGGTGTCGGGCAGCCGCTGACCATGTCGTGGCTGGCGGAGGCGACGCCGCCGGGGCTGCGCGGTCGGGCGATGTCGTTGCGCCTCACGGGCAACCGCCTCGGCCAGGTCGTCGTGCCCAGCGCGGCAGGGTTGCTCGCGGCCGGCACGGGAGCCGCGGGAGTGCTCGTGCTGACCGCTGCCGGCCTGACCGCCGCCGGCGTCGCGGCCGGCCGACGGCCACCCGACTCGACCTCGCAGTAGCGCCGGCGACCCCGCCTCGTTCTTGAGGAACCAATCCGCGGTGAGCGCGACGCACCAGGCCGATTCCCGCGGCCGAGCAGCGGAATTCCCGAGCGCCGGGGTCGTCGATCGCGGACCGTCCGACCGACGACCGCGTCCACGGCCACCGCGTCGAGCACGAGCGGTCGCGGTCGGGGCGAGCCGTGCCTGGACCAGGATGACACCGTAGTCCGATCCAGGGCGCGAGGATCTCAGACCACGGTCCGATCACAGGGCAACGGGAAACGCCGAAACTGACCGCGTGCTCACCTCACTGCTCCCCGCCCTGATCGCCTTCGCCGCCCCGCTCACCCCGGTCGCTCCAGCCGTCGCGGCGCAACCCGTCGTGGACGCCGCCGCCGTCGACGCCGTCGTGCGGCGCTACCGCGAGGAGACCGCGCTGCCCGGTGTGGCGGTGGTCGTCATCCGCGGCCCCACCGTCGTGCACGCGGCCGGCTACGGCCACACGCCCGACGGGGAAGCGGTCTCCGAGCACACGGTGATGGCGGCGGCGTCGGTGAGCAAGTCGTTCACCGCGCTGGCGGTGGTGCAGCTCGCGGAGAGCGGGCGGATCCGGCTCGACGACCCGGTGCGCGACCACCTGCCCGAGTTCGCCCCGGCCGACCCGCGCGCCGCGGACATCACCGTGCGCCGACTCCTCGACCAGACCTCGGGCCTGTCGGACACGACGTTCCGCTCCTTCAGCGGACCGAGGGTCGACACCCTGACCGAGGCGGTGGCGGCCATGCGCGACGCACGCTTGGCCGCCGCCCCCGGCACCGCGTGGGCTTACCACAACCCGAACTTCCAGGTCGCCGCCCGGCTGGTGGAGGTGGTCGCCGGGGTGCCGTTCGCCGACTACCTGCGGCAGCACGTGTTCGCGCCCCTCGGCATGCGCGACAGCCGGACCGTCGACACCGAACGCGATCTGCCGCCCAGCGCCCGCGGCCACCTGAAGGTGCTCGGCGCGGCGGTCCCCTTACCCGAGCCACCGGCCTTCGGCAACGGATCCGGCGGCGTGCTCACGTCGGCCCACGACCTGGCCGCCTGGCTGATCGCGCAGCACAACGGCGGCCGTGGCCCCGACGGGACCTCGATCGCCACCCCCGAAAGCATCACCGCGATGCACACCCCGTCCGCCGTGTCGGATTCCTACGGCCTGGGCTGGTTCATCGGCACGACCCCGTCCGGCGCGCCGCTCGTCGACCACGGCGGCGACCTGTTCACCTCGACCGCGTACCAGGCACTGCTCCCCGGCTCCGGCTACGGCATCGCGGTCCTGGCGAACACCGGCCTCCAGTACGGCGACGCCCAGGCGATCGGCGAACGCCTCATTGCCCTGATCGAGGGACGGCCGCCCTTACCGGTGGACGACCCGTACGTCGTCACCGACGTGGTGCTGCTCGTGTTGACGGCGGCAGTTGTCGCGCTGACCGCCCGCGGCGTGGTCCGGTCCCGGCGCTGGGCCGCGCGGCGGTCCCGGAACCTGTGGACGGTCGCCCGGCTGCTGCCGTGGGTCCTGCCCCTGGTGCTCCTGGTGACGATCCACCGGGTCGTGGGCTACCTCTACCGGGGTCGGGACGTGGCCTGGCTCCAGGTGCTCTACCTGTACCCGACCTTCATGCTCCTGCTCGGCGTCACGACCCTCGGCTGCGCCGCCGTGCTCGTGACGAGGGCATTCGCCCTCCGAAGACCGCTCGCACCGCGGTGACGGCGAACGGGCCGCCGCCGCGAGCCCCCGCGTGAGCCCATCGGGCCCGGCGGAGGCGGGATGGGACCGGGGGCGTGATGGTCCGGGCGAGTTGCGGACAGCGCGGAGAAGACGGCAGTGAGGGCGGGAAGCAGCGAGGAAGGAGGCAGTAGGGGAGAGGCAGTGGGAGAGGCGGCAGCGAGGAAGGAGGACTGTTCGAGCCCTTGGACCTGGCCGTGGGCAAACTGGTCGCAGGGTTGGGCGATGGTGGCCTCGGTCCAGCGTCGGCGTGGGTGGAAGCGGTTGGCCCGCGATCCTGGCTGCCACCACCCTGCCCGGCCGGGTCCGTGAGGCCGTGGCGACATCGGCTACCCCCGAGTGATCGTCCGGTTCGGGCCTACCCGCGTCCATCGGGTCGTGCCGCCACGCCGGCGACGGGATCCGCGGTCTGAGAGCTTCTCGTGAAGGCCGGGGCGGGTGCCGGCGGCCGGCTGTCGTCGCCGGGCCGGCGGGCTCGGCGAGGTGCGCGACGATCACGCCGGCGTCCGGGCCGACGGCCGGCTCGCACCGGACCGGGCGTTGCGTGGACCACGCGCTGTGGCAGCCGACGCCGAGGCACGCGAAGATCGTCGGGTGAGTGACAGCCTGTGGGACGTGACCCTGGCCGACCTGCGTGCGCGGACGGCGAGCGCCAGTCCGACGCCGGGCGGCGGCTCGGTGGCGGCCGTCACGGCGGCGTTCGGCTGCGCGCTGGTGCTCATGGCCCTGGAGATCACCGCCCGCCGCGACCCGGCGGTCGGTGACGCGATCGCGACCGGCAGGTCCCTGCTCGACCGGCTGGAGCCGGCCGCCGACCGCGACGTGGAGTTGTTCGAGGACTACCTGCGGGCGCGACGGCTGCCGCGGGGCACCGACGAGGAGCGTGCGACCCGGCGGGCCGCGGTGGCGGCGGCGTCGGCGGCGGCCACGGAAGGGCCACTGGCCGCTGCGGCGGTCGCCGTGGAGGCGCTGGAGTGGGCGTTCTCCGTGCTGCCGCTGGTCGCCGGCCCGGTGGTGAGCGACGTTCGTGCCGGGGCCGACCTGTTGCTCGGGTCCGTGCTCGCCACCCTGCGCGGCGCCGAGGCGAACGTGGCGCAGATGGGCGACGACGCGCCCGCGTTCACCGCGCGGCTCGACGCGCTGCGCCGCGCCGCCGAGGCCGCGCACGCCCGCATCGACCGCACCCCGGAGGAACCCCGATGACCGCCCGCACCATCGACCCGGCCGAGCTGGCCGAGTCCATCCGCGCCGAGATCCGCGCCGACCTCGCGGCGATCCCGGACCGCCTCACCGTGGTCGGCTTCCTGGTCGACGGCGACCGGCCCGCGCGCACCTACGCCGAGTACACCCGGCGCGCGTGCGCCGAGGTCGGCATCGACTTCGACCTCCGCACACCGCGGGCCGACGACATCGAGACCGCGGTCCGCGACGCGAGCGCGGACGAGGGCGTGCACGGCGTGTTCGTCTACTACCCGGTCCGCGACCCCGAACGCGACCGCTGGCTGCGCGAGCTGGTCGACCCGCGCAAGGACGTCGAGGGCCTGCACTCGTTCTGGAGCCGCTGCCTCTACGAGAACCGGCGCTTCATCGACGACGCGGGCACCCGGCGGGCCGTGCTGCCGTGCACCCCGCTGGCCGTGATGAAGCTGCTCGGCGAAGCCGGCGCGTTCCGCGGCCCGGCCGACACCCCGCTGGCGTCGGTGAAGGCGTGCGTCTTCAACCGCAGCGAGATCGTCGGCCGCCCGCTGGCCGCCATGCTGGCCAACGACGGCGCCGAGGTCACGTCGTTCGACCTCGGCGGCTCCCTCGTGTTCCGGCACGCGGCGGGCATCCAGGGCCACCACGTGGACGCCGTGGCGGTCGACCGGGCCACCGCCCTGGCGGAGGCGGACGTCGTCGTCACCGGTGTGCCGTCCCGCGACTTCCCGCTCGTGCGGGCGGACGAGATCAAGCCGGGCGCGGTGTGCCTGAACTTCTCCACGATGAAGAACTTCGCCGACGACATCGTGGACCGCGCCTCGGTGTTCGTCCCCCGCGTGGGGTCGATGACGGTCACCATGGCGATGCGCAACGCCGTCCGCCTTTACCGCAACGCCCGGCTAGCCGAATGAGGCGGCGCTCGGGGTCCAGCGGACGGGCTTCTCCGTGCCGTCCGGCGCGGAGCTGTGGCCGACGACCACGCCGTGGTCGTTGATCGCGATCGGCATGCTGTAGTCGCCCGCCAACGGCTCCAGGTAGGTCACCTGCCCGTCCCGCCAGAGGAACGCGCGGGGCCGGTCGGTGCCGGTGCCCGCGGTGTAGCCGACGACGTCGCCGCGCTCGTTGATCGCGACGGCCTCGGACGGCGCGGGCACGCCGAGGTCGACCGGCTTCCCGTCGCGGGGCCACAGCACCGCGCGGTGGAAGCCGTTCGCGTCCGCGGTCCAGCCGACCGCGTCGCCGCGTTCGTTGAGCGCCTGCTCGCCGTGCGTGACCCGGCCGTTCTCCGACAGCACGGTGACCTCGTCGCCCTCCCACCGCAGGGCGATCGTGGCCCGGTTGCCGACGACGACCCCGGACTCGTTGATCGCCTCCGGGATGTAGGGCCCGTAGCCGGTGGGGATGCCGGGCAGGCGCGTGCACGTGTCCACCGTGCAGCGGACCGCGGCGAAGTCCTGGTTGGCGGCCGACGCGTAGCTGCCGATGACCACGCCGGCGTCGTTGATCCCGTACACCCACAGGTCCGGCCCGGACAGGGCCAGGTCGGTGTACTGACCGTTCGCCAGCACGGCGGCGTGGTCGTGCTGCTGCCGCGTGGAGGAGGTCGAGTAGTTGAGCGGCACCACGCCGTCCTCGTTGATGGCCGGCGCGAGCGACCACGCGGCGGTCGGCGGGGCGACGACGGTGCGGGCGCCGCCCGACCAGATCCACGCCTTGTTCCGGTACGGCGTGCCGGCACTGCGCAACTCGAGGCCGATCACCTGGCCGTGTTCGTTGACGGCGCGGGCGATGCCGGGACCGAGGTCGGTCGCGCCGCCGCCGGGCGACCACAGCACGGCGCGCGCCACGCCGTTGTCCTGGGCGCTGCCGACGACCTGGCCGAGGTCGTTCATGCCGACCACGTAGTGGTTGGCGAAACCGGGCAGGGACTGCAGCTCGCCGACGACCATCGTGGGGGTGGTGTCGGCGACCGCGGAGGGTGCGGGAACGAAGGGGAGGGCGGTCGCGAGGGCCAACACGGCCAACGACCCGCGTAACTCGGGCATGGTCGCTCCGTTGCGAGATGTCCAGGTCGGGTGGTACTTGATCGATTCCTACGGTAGTCCCGACCCGGTCGCTGCGGCGTCGTCCGGACAGCGCAAACGCGCCCGGAACCCCGTGTGCGGTCAGGGGGACACGACCCGCTTCCGCCGCACCTTGACCAGCGCGCCGTCGCGGGCCACCAGCTTGTTGTTGAAGCCGTAGTCGGACGGGGCGGCCCTGGTGTTCATCCGGAAGTGGCCCGCGCCCGCGTCCACCGCCTCGACCAGGCCGCCGTCGTTGCGGGTGGCGTACTCGCCGACGCGGCGGTTCAGCTCGGCCTGGCCGATGCCGGTGATCCGCCGGTAGACCTCCAACGGGTGCTCGGTGCTGCGGGCCTCGTTCCACAGCCGGTTGGACATCGCCAGGCGGTCGCGGTCCGTGGTGTACTACCGTCGAACACCTTCCACTCGATTCCTCCAGGGAATTCCCGGCGTCGGCGGCGATCACGACCGGAAACGCTTCGTCAGCCCCGTCGACCGCGTTCGACGAACGACGTCGAACCACTGCGACGCGGTGACCGCGGGCGGACCCGCTTCGTCACCATGACCGACGAGAAGGTTTTCGGCAAGGACGCGTGCCAGGCCGGATCGGTGTTCTCCGGACCCGTCGCTAACGGAAGGTGGCGGCCACCCAGGCCGCCAGTTCGGCCCGCGCGGCGTCCGCGGGCCCGGTCGGCGCGGCCTCGGTCACGAGCGCGAAGTGCACGCCGGTGTCGCGTGTGGACAGCAGCAGCCGGTGCACGCCCGCGACGCCCGGCTCCGGCGCCACGGCCACCGGCTCGCCCCCGGTGTACGCGGGCGGCCCGGTGACGGCGCCGAGGTCGCTGACCACCGTGGTCGACGCGAGCGGGAACGACGACGGCAGGTGCAGCTCGGTCGGGGCCGCGACGCCGTTGCCGCGCCACACCAGCACGCCGAACCGGCCCGTCCCGACCAGGGCGCGCACCGCGGGCATGGTGTCCGGCACCCGGTTCCACGACAGCACCGCACCGCCGTCACGGGCGCGGTCCTCGTAGGCGAACGCCGCCGTCCGGCCCGCGACGGCACGCGGGAACAGCCGGTCGACGACCCGACCGTCCACCATGAGGACGGGGTCGCCGCCGTCGTCCAGCCGCACGGCGGAGAAGTGCTCGTCGTTCATCGCGTCACCCTCGGTGCGGACCTTGTCCGGATTGTCGTTCATCAGCTCGTGGTGGCGGCCGTAGTTCACGTCCCAGTGCCACTGGCTGCCCGACAGCACCGGCCCGGACCCCGCCGCGCCCGCCCACCACCCCGCGCCCGGCAGCCGCGAGTCCAGCGCCTGGTACATCGCCTTGAGCACGGACGGGTTCTTGTCCGAGGTGAAGCCGGCGACCGGGTGCCCGAACTCCGACACGATCCCGGCCGTGCCCAACGCCGCCGCGCGGTCCCTGATCCGGCCGAAGTCCGCCGCGTACTCGCCGTCGCCCGCCTTGCCCGGCTTGAGCAGGCCCGACTGCGCCTTGCCGTCGTAGAAGTGCGCGTTGAACACGAACCGCGGCCCGAGCGAGGGCACGGCCGGGAAACCGCCCGGCTCGGCGAAGAAGTCCACGTTCTGGTTCCAGAACACCAGCGGCTCGACGAACGCGGGCTTGTCCGCCCACCCCACCTCGTCCATCCGCTGCCGGAACTGCCGGTAGAACGGCACGAGCAGGTCGCGTTCCCAGGAGACGCCGTCCTGCCCCGGGTCGTAGCGGCCGGCGTAGGGCTCGTTGAGCGGGTCCACGCCGACCACGAGCCGGAACGCCTCCGGCGTCAACGCGGACTTCAGGTGCCGCATCACCTCGCCCGCCTGGTGCAGGAACTCGTCGCGGACCCGGATCGGACCGGCGGAGGTGGTCAGCTCGCGGTTGTGCCAGAAGTCGTGCACGGCGGCGGTGACCGCGTTGTTGTTCTTCATGTTCTGGCCCCAGTGCACGCAGATCCCGCACGACTCCCTGGGGTAGCCGCCGGCGCGCACGACCCACTCCGGCGCGCCGTCGCCGGTGTACCAGCTGTCCCGGTTGAACAGGTGCCGCGAGTACAGGTCCTGGTGGAAGTCCACGTAGACCCGGACGCCCTGGTCGCTGAACGCGGTGACCTGCTCGGCCACCCGGTCCAGGTAGCCGTGGTCGATCCGGCGCGGCTCGGGCTCCACCCACGCCCACGTGACCAGGAAGCGCACCGCGTTCGCCCCGGTCAGCCGGCGCAGCGCGACCGCGGCGGACCGGGCGTCGGCGGTGCTCGCGAACGGCAGGCCGCGGTGCTCGGCGAGCTTCGCCGTGCCGGACACGTTGAACCCGCGCAACACCACCTCGCGGCCGTGCCCGTCGCGGAACGCGCCGTCGGCCACCACGACGGGGGAGTCGTCGAACCACAGCCCGCCCGGCACGGCGGCGGCGGCGGGCGCCGTCAGCGACGCCAGCAGGAGCACCACCACGAGCACCACGTGCCTCACCGCGTCCACCCTTCGCCCGACCGCACCGAAGATGAAGGCGTTTCACGTTCAGCGTAGCGGAACGGTCGCGCCGCGCAACCGCCGTCGGCGGCGGCCCCGGACACCGCGGGATACGCTCGGCCGGTGATCCCGCACGACGACCCGCAGGCCGAGGGCCGTGGACAGGAGGCATCGGTCCGGCCGCAGTCGCTGATGCTCAGCTTCCTCGGCATCCACGTGCTCAACCGGGGCATCGCCGTCTTCTCCGGCAGCGTCATCGACGTGTTCGCGCGGGTCGGCGTCTCCGAGGAGGCGGTGCGTTCCACGCTGACCCGCATGGTCAAGCGCGACCTGCTGGCCCGGCACCGCAACGGCCGGCGGATGTACTTCGGGCTCACCGCGCGCTCGGCGGCCGTGCTGGAGGACGGCGAGCACCGGATCTGGCGCAGCGGCGCGATCAACGGCGACTGGGACGGCACCTGGACCATGGTCGGGTTCTCGCTGCCCGAGTCCTGGCGCAGCCAGCGGCACGACCTGCGGTCCCGCCTGGTCTGGGGCGGATTCGGGCCGCTGCAGAACGGGCTGTGGGTCGCGCCCGGCGTGGTCGACGTGCCCACCCTGGTCGCCGACCTCGACCTGAGCGACTACCTCAAGGTGTTCACCGCGCACACCGCCAAGCCGACCGAGGCCGAGCAGATCGCGCGCACCGCGTTCGACGTGCCCGCCATCGCCGAGCGCTACCGCGCGTTCCTGCGCCGCTGGGACCGGGACCGGCCGCTGGCCGACGCGCCCGACGACCTGGCCAGGCAACTGCTGCTGCACACCGAGTGGCTCCAGCTCGTGCGCCAGGATCCCCGGCTGCCCGCCGAGCACCTGCCCGACGACTGGCCCGCGATCCGCGCCCAGCACGTCTTCCACACCCTCGCCGAGGCGTACAAGCGGCCGGCCCGGTCGATCGCGGAGTCCGTCCTGGACGCGATCCCCGTCGACGGCCCGGCCTAGGTCGTCGCCAGCGCGGCCAGCGTCACGTCCCGCGGGTACGGGGACCGCGCCGGCGCGTCGTCCTCGGCGACCTCCCCGGCCGCGACGGCGTCCCGCAGCTCCAGCAGCCGGCCCAGGCCGTCGCGGTGCCGGGCGACGAACGCGGCGTCGACGGGGTCGCCGTGGCCCGGCACCACGACGCGCGGCTCCAGGGCCAGCACCGCGTCCAGCGCGGCGGGCCACTCGCGCACGTGCGCGTCGGAGCCGAACGAGTCCGCCGTCCAGCCGTGCGGGCCGTGCTCGACCAGGTCGCCGGCGAACACCACGCCCGCGTCCGGCACGTGGACCACCACGTCGTGGTCGGTGTGCCCCGGACCGGGGTGCGCCAGCCGCACCGGCCGGCCGCCGAGGTCGAGGTCCACGTCGTCGCGCAGCACGCGGTTCGGCGGGGTGATCGTCGTGCGCTCCAGCGCCTCGGCGATCCCGGGCTTGCCCTCGGCGCGGTAGGAGGCGATCCGCCGCGCCCGCTCGGCCTCGCCGTGCGCGGCGAGGTCGGCCGTGCACCCGTCGTGCGCCCACACGTCGCACGGCAGGAACGCGGCGGTGCCGAAGCAGTGGTCGAAGTGCGCGTGCGTGTAGACCAGCGTCCACGGCAGCGGCGTGATCGCCCGCACCGCGTCGGCCAGCTCCGCGCCCTGCGCCACGTCGCCCCGGCTGTCGACGACCAGGCAACCGGTCCCGCCGACCACCAGGCCGACGGTGAGGTCCAGCTCCTCGTAGCGGCGGGCGTACACGCCGTCGGCCACGTCGATCCATCGTCCGTCGGTCACCCGCCGCAGCCTAGAGGAGCGCGGCAGGACGGTCCGCGTCACCTTTTCCGGCCTTTTCCGCGATTGTTCCGCAGTACCTCAGTGTGACCTGCCGTTGACGTCCCGGAAACGAGCCGATACCTTCGGGCGACAGGAAATGCACACCCATTCGACAGCGTGCCGCCAACCGCCGCCTCCGTTTGTCGGCAGCCGTCGCCCACCACTGTTCACCAGCATGAACCCATTCATCGACGTGAACGGAACGGGCACGGCGGAATCGGTCGAGAAACGCCCGGTTCACCACTCAGGAGGCTCGGTTTGAGCAATCGGAGATTAGCCTCGCTCGCCGCGGTGGCGAGCGGATTCCTGGTCGCGGTGGCGCTCGTGCTGGTGCCCTCGGCATCGGCCGCCACCCTGTTCGGCGACGACTTCGAGGACGGCGACGCGGCCGGCTGGGGTTCCAGCGGCGGCAGCTGGTCGGTCGTCACCGACGGCTCGCGCGCGCTGCGGCAGTCCGGTGCCAGCGCCGACGCCCGGACGTTGGCCGGCACGGCCTGGTCCGGCCAGTCGGTGCAGGCGCGGGTCAAACCGACCGCGTTCAACGGCGCGAACCGGCACGTCGCCGTGATCGCGCGGGCGCAGAACACGGGCAACTACTACTACCTCGGCCTGTCCAACGCCGGGTCGGTCGTGCTCGGCAAGCGGGTCGGCGGCGGGTTCACCCCGCTGGCCTCCGCGCCGGCCGCCGTGACCGTCGGCGCCTGGCGCACGCTCCGGCTGGAGGCGTTCGGCGCCACGCTGCGCGGCTTCGTCGACGGCGCGCAGGTCGTGACCGCCACCGACGCCGCCTTCGGCAGCGGCCGGGTCGGCCTGGCGACCCACTACGCCGCCGCCTCCTTCGACGACGTGCTGGTGACCGACGTGGCCGGGCCCGGCGGCCCGACCGGCACCACGACGACGACCACCACCACGCAGCAACCCGGCACGTGCGCCACCTCCGGCCGCCCGACCGGGTTCGCCTCGGTCACCGCGTGGGGCCAGAGCGGCACCACCGGCGGCGAGGGCGGCCCCACGATCGAGGTCGACACGGCGGCGGAGTTCCTGGCCGCCATCGCCCAGACCGGGCCGCTGAACATCTGCGTGCGCGGCATGCTCGCGCTGCCCGGCCCGATGCACAACGTCACCTCGGACAAGACGATCGTCGGCATCGGCGCGAACTCCGGCCTCACCGGGGGAGGGCTGAACATCGGCCTGCCGGTCTCGGACGCCACCTCGCCGCCCGCCGACGCGGTGCACAACGTCATCGTGCGCAACCTGGTGTTCCGCAACTGGGCCGACGACGCGATCAACGTCCAGATGTTCTCCCACCACGTGTGGATCGACCACAACGACCTGTCCAACGGCTACGACGGCGCGATCGACATCAAGCGGGGCTCCAGCTACGTCACCGTGTCGTGGAACCACACCCACAACCACACCAAGAACATGCTGCTCGGCCACGACGACGGCAACGGCGCGCAGGACGTCGGCCGGCTGAAGGTCACCTACCACCACAACTGGTTCGACCGCACCCCGCAGCGCAACCCGCGCGTCCGGTTCGGCGAGCCGGTGCACGTGTTCAACAACTACTACGTCTACAACACCGACGTCGGCGTGGCGTGCCAGGCCGACTCGGGCTGCGTGGTGGAGGGCAACTACTTCGAGGACGTCGAGGAGCCCGTGAGCAACAGCTACGCCGGTCCCGGCGGGCGCTGCGTCGCGCGCGACAACGTCTTCGTCGGCGAGTCGGGCCGACCCGATTGCAGCGGCACCGTGCAGGAGCCGCGCGACTACTACGCCTACGCGCTCGACGACCCGAACACCGTCAAGGCCGCCGTCACGGCGGGCGCGGGCGTCGGCAAGATCGGCTGATCGGCCGACCGGGTGACCGTTCACCGGCACGACGTGGCCGCGCCGTGCCGGTGAACGGCTCGTCGGACCGGGCGCGCACCGATTCGCGGCACGCGTCGTTGGACACACTGCGCGACCCAGCCGACGGACCGGAGGAACCGATGCGCCTCAA
>NZ_JBHYXZ010000064.1:40843-45216 GCF_042752395.1 Actinosynnema sp. NPDC059335
CGGCTCGTCGGACCGGGCGCGCACCGATTCGCGGCACGCGTCGTTGGACACACTGCGCGACCCAGCCGACGGACCGGAGGAACCGATGCGCCTCAAGACCGCACTCGTCGTGGCGGCGGTCGTCGCCGGTGTCGCCGCACCCACCGCGGCCGCCGCGGAGCACCCCGCGCCGGAGCACGTGTGCCTCGCGAGCGTGCCGGAGACCGACCCGCTGGAGCCGGGACCGGTCGACATCTGCGTCAGCGTGTTCCGGCCCGCCGCGGCCTCGCCCGCCCACCGGGTGCCCGTCCTGCTGCACAGCCACGGCTGGGGCGGCAGCCGCACGTCCGCGCCCGGCTCGTTCCGGCGGTACCTCGACGCGGGCTTCGGCGTGGTCAGCATCGACCAGCGCGGCTTCGGCGAGAGCGGCGGCAAGGCGCACGTGGAGGACCCCGCGTTCGAGGGGGAGGACGTCATCCGCGTGATCGACCACGTCGCCTCGCTGGACTGGGTCCGCACGACCGGCCCGAACGACCCCGTGCTCGGCGCGATCGGCGGCTCCTACGGCGGCGGCTACCAATTCGCGGGCGCGTTCACCGAGATCATGAAGACCGGCCGCACCCGGTTCGACGCGCTGGCGCCGCAGATCACCTGGCACTCGCTCAACGACAGCCTCGCGCCCCGCGAGGTCGTGCGCACCACCTGGGTCACCGCCCTGTACGCCGCCGCCCTCGACGCGCACACCTCCGCGCTGCACGCCGGCTACGCCGAGGGCCTGCTCACCGGCAACTGGCCCACCGCCATGGCGGAGTTCTTCCGCGACAACGGCCCCGCCCACCACGTCGCCGCCGGCCGCCGGCTGGACATCCCCGTGCTGCTGCGCCAGGGCATCAGCGACAACCTGTTCCCGCTCGACCAGGCGATCGACAACTTCGACCGCGCGCTCACCCCGCGCGCCCGCGCGAACAGCCTGCTCGTCGGCTACAACGGCGGCCACTCGCTGCCCAACGTCCTGCCCGCCGGGTACGCCGTCGCCGGCGACGCGTGCTCGGCCACGCTCGGCGCGTCCGGCTACGACGACCTCGAACTCCGGTTCCTCGCCGAGAACCTGAACGGCGCGCCCCGCACCGTCACCGGCCACGGCCGCTACCACCTCATGACCGCCGAGGGCGGGTGCGTCGACACGGCCTCCGTCGCGCCGACCACCTCCGTCGCGCTGCCCGACATCGTGACCACGGCCGGCGCGGGCCTGCCGCAGGCGATCAGGATCGCGGACGGCCCGCTCACCCTCGCCGGCTCGCCGGCGCTCGACGCCGTCGTGAGCACGCTCGGACTCGACACCCGCGCGTTCTTCGCCCTCAGCGTCGGCCGGTCGCCCCTGGACGCCAAGGTGATCCAGCACAACCTGCTGCCGCACCGCGAACCCGGCCTCACCCTCGGCACGCGGCGCGCGATCGAACTGCCCGCCGTCGCCGCCACCGTCGCGGCGGGCCAGTCGTTGTTCCTCACCGTCACCCCGCTGTCGGACATGTTCCCCCTGCACGGCAGCCGCACGCCGGGCGTGATGGCGCTGCGCGACGTCACGGTGCACCTGCCTGTCCACGGCTAGGTCGTGCAGGGTGGCGTCCGCGCAGGTCCCCGGCATCTGTGAGCGCTAACAACGAAGGCCGTCGAATCGCACCGACGGAGCTGGAAAGTCGAGGGTGAAGGCTTGAGCTGCGTCACGCTCACCTGTTAGCGTTAACACGCGACACGACCCGGAGCACCTGCACGTCCCGATGCCGGTTGCCCTGCCGGTGGCCGGCGGCCCGTCTCCCGCCGCCGGTCACCGCCCACCCGAGGGGTCCCCGGCGCGACCTCGACCGTGCCGGCGGGACCGTCGGGCGAGGCCGCGGGCCCGGGCAACGGCAACAACGCCCAGCGGTGGGCCGTCACCCGACCCGGCTTTGACGCGCCCGTCGGCAGCGATCACGATGACGGGGTGACACCACGCGCGCGGAAGCGGGCCGCGCCCAGCATCCGCGACGTCGCCGCGGCCGCCGGCGTGTCCTACCAGACTGTGTCCCGGGTGCTCAACGAGTCGCCGAACGTCAGGCCCGACACCCGGCGGCAGGTGCTCGACGTCATCGACCGGCTGGGGTACCGGCCCAACCGTGCCGCCCGCGCCCTCGGCTCCGGGCGGTCCGGCTCGGTGACGGTGGTGATGGCCGACACCACGCTGTACGGGTACGCCGCCACGGTGCGGGGGATCGAGGAGGCCGCGCGCTCGAAGGGGCTCGCGGTCGGGGTGCGGGTGGTCGAGTCCGACCGCCCCGCCGACGTCCGGCACGCGGTGGAGCACGTGAGCGACCCCAACGCCGGCGGCGTCGTCGTGATCGCCTTCGACGCCGCCGGCGCCGGGGTGCTGCGCGCCCTGCCGCCCGACGTGCCCGCGGTCGCCGCGACCGAGGCGGGCGGCCTGGCCGACAGCCGCCGGACCACGATCTGTTTGGACGAACGGCAGGCCGCCGCGGACGCGACGGACCACCTGCTGGCGCTGGGCCACCGCACGGTGCACCACGTCGCCATCCCGTCGGAGACCGGCACGAGCGCGCGGCAGTCGGGGTGGCGGCGGGCGTTGGCGCGGGCGGGCGCGGCCGTGCCCGAGGTCGTGCCGGTCGGGTGGGACGTGCGGTCGGCCTACCTGGCCGGGCGCCGGCTGGCGGCCGACCCGGACGTCACCGCGGTCCTGTGCGGCAACGACGACGCGGCGCTGGGCGTCCGCCGGGCGCTGCACGAAGCCGGGCGCGACGTGCCCGGCGACGTCAGCGTGATCGGGTTCGACGACGTGCCCGGCGCGGCGTACTGGACGCCCGCGCTCACCACGGTGCGGATGGACTTCGCGGCCCTCGGTCGCGCCTGCCTGGCCGCGCTGGTGGCCGAGGTCGAGGGCGGTCCGCCGCCGGTCGCGGACCTCGCCGCGCCGGCCTTGGTCGTCCGCGAGTCGACCGCGCCACCCCGCCGTCGCTGAGCGACCGCGCGGATGTGGGTGACAACAAGGTAACGCGCCCTTTCCGCCGACTCGTGTGACCGGTCACAATCGGCGTGATGTGACCGGTCACACGCAGCCGGTCGATGCCGACGCACACCACGCCACGTGATCGCCGCGCCCCTCGGCCGGGGACCGCGGCCGGACAGGAGCACCGTGAGCTCGTGGGAGTCCGCCGCGGCGGTGAAATGGGGCCACTCGGCCCTGGACCTCGTCGTGGACGTGTCGCCGGACGGCCCGGTCGGCGTCCGCTCGCTGGCGACCGGACCGCGGCCGGACGTGCCGCGGTCCGCGCAGCCCCTGGTCGAGCTGCTGGTCGCGGGCGAGGGCCGGGCCCGCGCCTCGCACCGGTTCTCCGACACCGCGCCCGGCCGGCGCATGGTCTACGCCGGGTCGGCCCGCACGTCCGACGGCAAGTGGAGCGAGCTGCACGTCGACGTGCGCGACGAGCGGACCGGCCTGGTCGCGCGCACGTCGTTCCGGTCGGTCGAGGGCGTGGCCGCCTGCCAGGTCCGCACGACCGTGACCAACCGGGGCGGGGCGCCGGCGCTCCTGCTCGGCGTCACGTCGTTCGCCGCGGGCTTCCCCGGCGCGCGGGTCGAGGACGTGGACCTGCTTCGGGGCGACAGCGAGTGGCTGGGCGAGGGCCGGTGGACCCGGAGCCCGCTGCGCGACGGCGTGTCGCCGGACCTGAACCTGCGGCTGCACGGGCAGGACGGGCGGGGCCGGTTCGCCGCCGTCAGCACCGGGACGTGGTCCACCGGCACGCACCTGCCCACGGGCGGTGTGGTGGACCGCCGGGGCGGTCAGGCGTGGCTGTGGCAGGTCGAGCACAACGGCGCCTGGCGGTGGGAGGTCGGCGAGCGGCTGTCCGGCGCGTACCTGGCGCTGCTCGGGCCGACGGACGTGGACCACCAGTGGCAGCACCGGCTGCTGCCGGGCGAGTCCTTCACCACGGTCCCCGTCTCGGTGGCGGTGTCCGGGTCCGGGGTGGACGGGGCGGTCGCCGCGATGACCGCGCACCGGCGGGAACTCCTGCGCCCGCACCGCGACCGGTCGGCCCTGCCGGTGGTGTTCAACGACTACATGAACACGCTGATGGGCGATCCGACCACGGCGAAGCTGCTGCCGCTGGTGGACGCCGCCGCCGAGGCCGGCGCGGAGGTGTTCTGCGTCGACGCCGGCTGGTACGACGACGGCTCCGGCTGGTGGGACGCGGTCGGCGAGTGGCTGCCGTCCCGGGCCCGGTTCCCGCGCGGGATCGAGGAGGTGCTGGACCGGATCCGGGACCGGGGCATGGTGCCGGGCCTGTGGCTCGAACCGGTCGAGAACGGGCGGGGCATCGAGCGGGCGCTCGCGCGGCACC